>CAZSCD010000062.1:0-3257 GCA_964605345.1 uncultured Dehalococcoidia bacterium | reverse complement strand
ATTTTATTCCAGAAAGAAAAGGAAATTGATGGGAAATGACTATACGTTTACTATCTCCAGATGTTTCTTCTAAGATTGCCGCCGGTGAAGTAGTTGAAAGGCCTGCATCAGTTGTAAAGGAATTAGTCGAAAATTCACTTGATGCCAAATCTACGCACATATCTGTGGAAGTCAAAAACGGTGGAATTGAATACATACGTGTGTCGGATAATGGAATTGGTATACCATCTGAGCAAATTGCGTTAGCAACGCACAGATTTTCCACCAGCAAAATATCAGCCATTAATGATCTAGAGTCCATTGAAACCCTTGGGTTTCGTGGAGAAGCTTTGCATAGTATCGCTTCTGTTTCGAGTATGTCTTTAATTACACGTGGCAAGGATGAAGAGTTTGGTGTGCGGCAGGATGTTGTCGATGGAGTACCTCGGGAAATGGTAGCTGCTGGTACTCCTGCTGGTACTTCAGTAACAGTCAGTCACCTATTTAGGAATTTTCCGGCTCGGCGAAAATTCCTTCGATCTGTGGCTACCGAGACTGCGCGTATTCAGACATTGATAACACGTTATGCATTGTCTTTTCCAAGTATAAAATTCCGACTTAAAATCGATCAAAAAGACGTATTTTCTAGCTCTGGAACAGGAGATCTTAGAGAAGTTGTATCTAGAGTTTATGGACTTAAAGTAGCCGAATCAATGTTGGATTTGGATACAGGCGTTGAATTCGAAGATGAAAGAGGATTGGTAATTGAAGGTTTGATTGGCCCTCCTTCAGTAGATAGATCCAATGGGAATTATGTTAGCCTATTTGTTAATCGCAGATGGATTCAAAACAGGACGCTGAATTACGCTCTAAAACAGTCTTACCATGGCTTTTTACAGGAGCGACGGCATCCTCTGGCTATTGTACAGATCACGATCCCAGGCAAAGATATTGATGTGAATGTACACCCAGCCAAAACCGAAGTGAGGTTTCGTTATGGAAGCAAAGTATTTGATTATGTCCAGCAAGTTTCTAGAAAAACTCTCATAACTCATTCACCTGTGCCTGAGATAAAATCTGAGCGATATTCTACGCTGTTTACTGATAAGCCTCATAAGCCTTCTATGTGGACAAGAGAATCTGGTGAGCCCTTAGATTCTAATAAATCAATTCATCTTGGCGGAGATGATTCACTTATAGGATTTCCAAGTAGCAATTTTGGTGACTCTGCAACCCCAAAGTCAACTTTGCCAGTGTTGAGAGTGATTGGTCAAATACGCGCCACGTATATTGTTGCAGAAGGGCCCCAAGGCATGTATTTAATTGACCAACATGCAGCTCATGAGAGAGTAGTTTTTGAGAAAGTCAGTTCTCATTCAGGCTCACAATTTTCTCAAGTCCAAAGTTTATTAGAACCGATAAATCTAGAGATAAGTCTCGGTCATCAAGAAATATTAGAATCTCAAAAGGATATTATTGCTCGGTTGGGATTTGAAGTTGAAGCTTTTGGTGTTAGGTCTGTTTTGTTGCGTGGCGTGCCTAGCTTGTTGAACGAAGGTGACCCTGGAGATGCCTTAATAGGAGTATTGGATCTTATGTCAGAAGGAGGAGGATTTGAATCTTGGGAAGAACGTGCTGCCTATTCTATAGCTTGCCACGGTTCTATTCGAGCAGGGAAGACTCTTGCCTACGAAGAAATGATTGAATTAATTCGTCAACTTGAGGCTTGTTATCAGCCCAACACATGTCCACATGGTAGACCTACGATGATTCAGTTAAGTTTGAGTCAACTTGAGCGAGAATTTGGACGTCGTTAATTCGAGAAAGGAACCAATTTAATCGACAAGAGTAAAAAAATATCGTTATTAATGTTAATATTGGTGAAATCATTTCAAGAATTGATACATTTCGAATAGTTTAATAGAAATTAAACATACAAAAAATTGAGTGAATAATAATGACAGTATTGTCCATTGAAGGTCCCGCAGGAGCTGGCAAAAAAATCATAGGATCCAAGGTAGCTGAAAAATTGCATTTAGATTACGTAGACCGGTTGATTCTATCTGACGTAGCAAAAGATATTGGAGTTACAGTTGAAGCGATATCAGATGGTGAAAAAACAGTTCTGGATTTAGGAGAGAAACTTGCTAGAGCATTGCAGCGTATTTTAGATAAATCTACCATTACTAGTGCTGCTGGAGACCCATATTTTGGTCCGAGCGCCGCAGCCTTTCTTCCGGATTTATATGATTATCAAACAGATGCAGTTATTACAGATTCGGCTTATTTGCAAGATAACACTTATTTTGAATCCTTGAAGCAAGTATTGACTAAATATGTTGACCAGGGCAATGTTGTGTTAATGGGGCGGGGTTCTAACTTGATTTTAAAAGACCGAAAAGAAGTTTTTAATATCGGCATTATAGCTAATATGGAGAAACGAAAAGAGCTTGTGTCTTTAGAAAAAAGTATTAACCTAGAAGAAGCCGAGGAAGAACTTGTAATTGCTGACAAAGCTCGTGCTGATAGATATAGACGACTGTTTGATATTGAAAATTGTGATGATCCTATGCATTATGACATTGTTATAAATACTGGATGTATGGATATAGATTCATGCGTAGATGTTGCGGTTAATGCTACGAACAACTTTACAACTTCACTGAATTCTTCTGTAAGCCCTATTCGTTACTCTGTGGTATAGCAGAAATATAATACTTTCGGTCACTCGTACTTTATGTTTGTTAGCAAAACTTTGCTTTTAATGCGTGGATGATCTGAAGATCAGTTAAAGTTATTCTTGTATTAAGCACGTATTTAACTAGGAATATTTGTTGATTCAACAGTGTTTCAAGATACGTAGTCCTAATATAAATGTGGATTCAATTGAAAATATATGAAAGAGAATGTAAGTGTCTAAATTACTGGAAGTAAACAATTTGGCAACTCATTTTTTTACTGAAGAAGGAATTGTCAAGGCAGTGAATGGAATCACCTATCATTTAGATGAAGGTGAAATATTAGGCTTGGTTGGTGAAAGCGGTTGCGGGAAGAGTGTGAGTGCGTTGTCTATAATGCGACTGGTACCCGATCCGCCTGGCAGAATTGTTGATGGGAATGTTGTTTTTGAAGGGAAAGATTTGTTGCAGTTAGATGCCAGAGGGATACGCCGAATTAGAGGTAATAGAGTAGCGATGATTTTCCAGGAACCCATGACATCTCTCAATCCTGTTTTGACTATAGAACGTCAAATTATTGAAACTATGATGCTTCATTTA
>CAZSCD010000061.1:0-3206 GCA_964605345.1 uncultured Dehalococcoidia bacterium | reverse complement strand
TGGAAAAAATGACTGGGAAAGGGCCTTTCTTACCTCGTGGGGAATAAATATCCACTGATAGATCAACACCATCTCTCATTGGTACCTTGACGTTATATTTGACTTCAACACCATCTGGTAAAAAAACGTTCTCTGTCATATTTCAATCTCTCAATGGTCTCATGACTGCTAGTAATATTGTTATGCGGGTAAGTTCTTATATACAAGCCAAAATGTCATGACAGTCTATTGATTATATTATAGGAAAAGACTAACTCATACTTTCATTCTATATACTATCGTTCATAACTGAAATACCTAGACCGAATCCATAAGGCGACTGAAACTAGGGAAATCATAACTGGAACCTCTACGAGTGGGCCAATCACAGCAGCAAAAGCCACTCCTGAATTGATGCCAAACACTCCAATGGCGACAGCAATGGCCAATTCAAAATTGTTGCTAGCCGCAGTGAAAGACAACGTACAGCATCTCTTATAATCGACTCCCAACTTACCAGTTATTAAAAAAGTCAAAAGGAACATAAATACGAAATATATGAGCAATGGGATAGCAATTGTTACTACATCCATTGGGATTGTCACGATCAATTTACCCTTGAGACTAAACATCACAACTATCGTGCACAACAAAGCTAATAGCGTGATTTTCCCAACACGTGGAATAAATTCCTTGTGGTACCACTCCTTTGACACGAACTTTAACATCACATAACGAGTCAAAAAACCTGCTAAACAAGGAGTACCCAAATAGATTAAAACACTTTGGGATATTTGCCCTATAGTGATGTCCACAACTGAATTTGCCAACCCAAAGTATGGAGGGAGAACAGTCAAGAACAAGTAAGTGTAGAAACTGAAGCACAATACTTGAAAAACTGAGTTACAAGCAACGCGCCCAGCTGCATATTCTGTTGATCCTTTAGCAATGTCATTCCAAACAATGACCATAGCTATACAGGGAGCTATACCAATCAAAATCAATCCAGCCATGTATTCAGGTTGATTTGGGACGAATATTATGGCCAATATAAACATCACTATAGGAGCTATAATCCAGTTTAACAACATAGCCAATCCAAACGTCTTTTTATCTTTGAAAACATCTGGTAGGTCTTCGTATCTAACTTTAGCGAATGGAGGATACATCATGAGAATTAGACCAATAGCGATAAGCAAGTTAGTGGTTCCTATTTGAAATGAATTAACGAAGTTTTCCATTTGTGGAACAAAGTATCCAAGCCCAACTCCCAGCGTCATGGCTAAGAATATCCATATAGTTAGATACCTATCAAGGAACGATAATCTTTTGGTCATGGTATTAAACGTATTTTCTCCATCGATGCTATTGTAGTTTGGCAAGCAGTTGAATTGTTTTCTCTTCGACTTTGTCACGTATAACTCTAATTTCCTCAATTGTTTTACCTTGAGGATCGTCTAGCCCCCAGTCTTCACTTGGAACGAATGTGGCGGGACACGATTCGTCTATCGAACATCCCATCGTTATGATCAGGTCTGCCTCGTCTACCATGTCTTGAGTTATAATTTTTGGTTTGTTATGAGATATGTCAATTCCTTTTTCTAGCATTACCTTTGCCACTAGTGAGTTTATCTTTGTATAAGGTGTAGTACCAGCGGACTGAACTCCAACTTCTTTCTCCCCTAATTGTTTCAAGAATTCCTCAGCCATTTGACTTCGACCTGAATTGTGAACGCACACAAACAGTATGTTTTTCATATTTATTCCTCAAAAGTCTTTTCACCAATTATAAGTCAAAATGTCATGGGGTCTCTATTGATATATTATGGGGAAAGGCTAAGTCATATGCCATTCTTGATTTGATTGAGGTTTCACCATTAAATATTTTGTGTCATATTGTATATTCAAGTTTGGATGACTAGATGTTACTTGAGTTATAATACCGAGAAGTCACTAATCTATGCTGTACCAGTTTTTCTGTACATCGTCGAAACGTTTATGTAGTTCCTTAACTACCGAATATTCTATCGGGAGTTTTTCTTCAACAGCCTTTATGTTGGCGATCATGTGGTCTAAATTGCCTGTGCCAACTATAGATGTATGAACTTCTTCATGTGCTAAAGTGAATCCCATAGACAGCACAATAGGATCTTCTGGTGCCATATGAATTTCTCCAATATTTGCCATGGCACGTGCCCTCATTAGACGTTCTTTGTTGGTGCCATCTAGTTTTTTTTCTGCATCAACCGAAGGAATCATTCCCCATACACCATTTGCTAATGGTCGTTTAGCTATAATTCCTATGTTATGAGTTTTTGCAATTTCAAAAAGACCATGACGTGCTTTCTGGTCCACAATGTTGAATGCAGTTTGCAAAGTGTCGAATATACCACTTTGTATTGCCCATTCTGCGTCTTGGTTTTCACCGCTATATCCAATGAAACGAGTTTTGCCCGCGGTTTTAGCTTTTAGTACTTCTTCTATGACTTCGTCTGGTGGAGGAGCTGTAATGTCATATGCATGTATTTGTATTATATCTACGTAGTCTGTATTAAGGCGTACAAGGCTTCGATTTATACTGTCACGCACGGTTGTGCCAGTCCATGGCTTGCCTAAATAGTTTCCAGAAATGTGACCCACTTTGGTAGCAAGTATGAATTCACTGCGGCGGTGACTGACCGTTTTGCCTATAAGTTCCTCACTATTGTTGTAACATTCGGCTGTGTCTAAGAAGTTAATTCCTGCATCAAGAGCTGACCCAAGTATTCTTGAAGCTTGATCTGTTTCATTTAATGATAGATCTCCAATTTGAACTAAACCTGCACCAAGTTGACTGACTTCAAGTCCTGTACGTCCTAGGGTTGTAGTTTGCATAATTAGACCTCTTTGGATTAATTCGCGGTGTATTTATGAGACTTTTATTGCCTTATGACAGAATGGTATATGAGGCTATTAATGTAGTCAATTGTTGTTAATTTTAGATCAAGTTACATGTCTAAGTTTACGTGTGTGTATATTCGAATAACATATCAATAAAAACAATGCTATACTTGCAATCACCTTACGTGTGAACAGATGTGTGGCAATATCGGAAAAGGGTATCCAATGACTAGTTGTGAAGAAGATATATCCTTGATGGCTCATTTAATGAGACGTGCAGGTTTTGGTTCAACAAGAGAACATCTTGAACAGCTTGTCAAAGATGGTTATGAAGAAACCGTGGATCG
>CAZSCD010000060.1:0-4722 GCA_964605345.1 uncultured Dehalococcoidia bacterium | reverse complement strand
GGCTGAATCGGGGATAGCTAAAGGAAAGTCAATTGGTGATGAAGGAGCCATACTCATCAATGAATAATCATTCATCCCATGAAATCCGCCTTCGAATTTTAGAATTTTGGCTTTCTGTTTATAAGCACGTGCAACCCTCATTGCATACAACGTAGCCTCTGAGCCGCTGGTCGCGAACCTAACTTTCTCTGCACATGGAACTGCATCAACTATCTCTTCGGCCAAAAGAATGGCATACTCATTTATAGCAAAAAAAGTTGTACCTCGACCTATCTGTTCCTGTACAAAGCCCACCACTTCTGGGTGTGCATGTCCGACTATCATGGGGCCCGAACCCAATAAATAATCAATGTATTCATTACCACTAACATCCCATATCCTGCTACCCGCACCTCTACGAATTATTACTTGACTGTTCAGGTTGCCAAGACTACCACCTGCCAAATATTCATTAGACTTTCTAACGAGCTGTAATTCTTCTTCAGAAATTTTATGGGTATGCACCATTCAAGTCCTCCTTAATGTCACAGCTTCAGCAAACACTCAATTGTGTATTACTTGATATTGCAACTGAACATTCATACACACAGGTCTCCACAAATATACCACAAGATACTACAAGATATTTATTCATAAAATAATTGGCAAATTATGGTAACTTAGTAATATGATAGGTTTATGATATTAATAAAATGTACCCACACAAATTATTGAGGTAGATAAATGAAAATCGAAGTTATATCTGGTGATATTACACAGCAAAACGTTGGAGCCATAGTAGTAAATATATTTGAGGGAGTTACAACACCTAAAGGTGCAACAGGTGCCGTTGATGTTGCCTTAGATGGAACTATATCTAAACTTGTAGCAGAAGGTGAAATAACCGGCAAGCTACACCAGCTAACCGTTATACATACTCTTGGGAAAATGATCCCATCAAGAGTCTTGGTAGTTGGTCTAGGGCCCAAAGCTGATTTCACTTCAGATACTGCAAGGTCCGCAATAGCCGAAAGTTGCCGGCATTTACATAAATTAGGGATGAAATCTATATCAACGATAGTGCATGGATCTGGAATTGGAGGACTAGACCACGAACAAGCTGGGCAAGCCATGGCCGAAGGAATCATTCTAGGTACGTACAAGTTTGACAAGTACAAATCTACCAAAGGAAATACCGAGATAGAAAATGCCTACATCGTAGAAACTGATCCTAAAAAAATGACAGCCATAAAAAAGGGTGTCTTTAAAGGCACTGTAATATCTGAATCAGTAAATATATGTCGCGACATGGCCAACGAACCGGCCAATCGTTTGACACCAACTCAGATGACTGAAGTAGCTTTGTTAGCTGCCAGAGAAAGTGGTCTTGAATTACAAATCATGGAAAAACCAGAGATGGAAAAATTAGGTATGGGAGCGTTTCTAGGAGTAGCCCAGGGCAGCATAGAACCACCCAAAATGATCATTTTGAGATTCGTGGGTGATCCAGCCAACTCAACAAACAACCTAGCTCTATTGGGCAAAGGAATCACATTTGACACTGGTGGCTTAGATATTAAATCAACCTCTGGAATGGCAACTATGAAAGGAGATATGGCAGGTGGAGCATCAGTAATTGCGGCGATGAGGGCTATCGGTATATTAAAACCTAAAATCAACGTCACAGGAATAATTCCAGCAACTGAAAACATGCCTGGAGGCAAAGCTCAACGTCCCGGGGACGTAGTTCGTGCCATGAACGGGACAACCATAGAAATCGACAATACCGACGCTGAAGGCAGACTAGTCTTGGCAGATGCAGCTTCATATGCACGTTCACTGGGTATAACCCGTATTATTGACGTAGCCACACTTACTGGAGCAGTAGTTGTAGCTCTAGGTAAAATATGCACGGCGATATTAGGGAACAAACAAGACCTCGTAGATCAAGTTGTATACGCAGGCACTAATGTAGGAGAGCGTATTTGGCAATTGCCATCGTACGAAGAATACAAAAACCAATACAAAAGTGACATAGCCGATATTAAGAATACTGGAGGACGAGGTGCAGGAACTATCACTGGAGCACAATTCATTGGGGAATTCACGCAGGGTGCTTCTTGGGCTCACCTAGATATTGCAGGTACATCATCTACAGAAAAAGATTCTGGTTATAATCCAAAAGGTGCTACAGGGATACCGGTTAGAACTCTAATCGAATTAACATGTAATATGGCTAGCGAGTAAATAATTGTTATGGCATTGCACCGCACAGATGTCAATGCTAGAATCTATCACATGACGCGGTGAGCGTGGCCAAGCGGTTAAGGCGCCAGGTTGTGGCCCTGGAGATCGAGGGTTCAATTCCCTTCGCTCACCCCACTCAACCTCCAGGTGTGACTTAGCCCATTTTTGTAAACCTGAGTCAACATGTTAAATATGAGCAATCACGGAAATTACGGTACACGGAGGCATATATTTGCTTGTTAACGGACAACTCTGACAACTGTTATATCTAAGGAAACCATGCGCCCGTAGCTCAGCGGATAGAGCATCGGTCTTCGGAACCGAGGGTCGGGGGTTCGAATCCCTCCGGGCGTGCCATACATGCTATCGCATGCTATAAGTGTTAAGCTTACTTTACCTCCTTTCATATATCTATCTTTTATAATTTTAAGGATTACGTAATGAAAATCATCGACGTTAAAAGCGAATTGTTCAGCTGGGATCGTCCTGGAATATGGAATGGAAGTCATTTTTATGGTCGAGGTTATCTTCATAAAGTAACTGTATACACAGATGAAGGAATCACTGGTATAGGTTGGAATGGTGGTACAGCCGCAGAACGCCCATTACATCTGATGCCAGGTTATGTAGATTACTTCAAACCTTTACTCATAGGATCCAATCCAGAAGACACCCAGAAAATCACCACTGATCTAGGCCAGAACCAGATCAAAATATTAGGGCCTGCAGGGCTTAATACTCAAGTGCTTGCTGCTATAAACATTGCATGTTGGGATATTAAGGGCAAAGCATATAACAAATCAGTACACCAATTACTTGGCGGTGCCCAAAACCGTATCAGAGCTTACATAGCGGGTGGATACTACGCTGAAGGTAAAGATCTGAAAGAGCTACAAAACGAGGTGCTTTATAACGTACAAGAATTACATTCAACTGCTGTTAAAATCAAAATAGGAGCCCCCAACCAGGGATTATCAGGCGATATTGAACGAGTCGAGGCTGTACGAAACGCAATTGGGCCAAACATCACACTTATGGTAGACGCAAATTGCGCCCTTGACGTAAACACAGCTGTAGAATTTGCTGATGCATTATCAGAATATGATGTTTATTGGTTTGAAGAACCGATACCAATACACGACTATGAAGGACACAAACGACTATCTGAAATTTCACAAATCAAAATAGCCACGGGAGAGAATGGATATACTGCAGCATATTTCCAAACCTTACTTCAACATCAAGGAGCGTCAATACTGAATGTTGATGCCACCATATGTGCTGGCTATGATACTGCACTAAAAATCACTACCATGGCGTCAGACAATAACGTGTCTATAGCTCCACACGGATGCCAGGAACTTCAAATTCATCTGGCCGCAGCAATACAGCATGGAGAATTCCTAGAATACTATCCACCTGAAGTGGATCCTCTAAGAACAAAAATGTTCGAACCTTCAATGATTCTGGATAAAGATGGATTTGTTACAGTACCTACAAGACCTGGGATAGGATTCGATCTTAACATGGATTTGCTTAATTCCCATCGAGTGACTTGATTAACTGTACATATGTATGTAGACACATAAAGTCTAAGTATGACAAAACATGCTTGATTTTTATAACAAAAGGTCTATACTGTGCGGCAACAGCGCAATGTGCCTATTAGTAGACGTTACTGATGAGGTAGGGAACAAAATTATAGTCACAATATAAAGGAGAGACTAGATTATGGGAACTATATCGGCAAACAAACTTGGCGGCCTTTCGCTTATTGTAGGGCCAGTCCTTGCACTGATTTTTTATTTCCTAGCACCGGGCGGCTTGCTTGTAGATGCAGCTGATCCAGCAGATGCGGTTGCAAACATTACTGCAACACTTGGTAACACAGGACTAGCTCATATAACAGCATTTGTGATACCTCTTGGATTAATCATTTTGTTTTACGGGGTACACGTGTTCACCGAAGGTCTTCGTGGAGGAAACGGAGAATCACTCGGTAGGTATAGCGTTATTCTTTGGCTACTTGCAACGGTAGGATGGGTGTTGGTATCCGCATTAACACATGTGATAGCTGGAGATGCTGGTCCAGCAGCAGGTGCCCTTTATGCAATTGCACTCGGAGTGGGCCAGATGTCAAGCGTTCTCTTTGCCTTGGCAGCTCTTACTCTTAGTTTAGCTATTTCAACAAGAGATGACTTCAATAAGATAACTGCTTATGTAATCGCCGTGGTTTCAGTTGTAATACTAGTAGCCTCTATTATTGGTGGGATGGACAAAACTCAACTAGAGTTAACCAACCAAATTGGTGGCATAGGTTATCTGGTCTTTACGCTTTGGAGCATTACATTAGGACTAGCTCTTGTTAAGAAAGGCTAAAGCCACTTAAACCTTTAATTTGTGGGTGAATAATTTAAGAACCGGATGGAAACAACCATCCGGTTCTTTCTTTTAATATCGCTTTGATGTAGCGAGAAACCATCATGAAGCCAATAT
>CAZSCD010000059.1:0-2912 GCA_964605345.1 uncultured Dehalococcoidia bacterium | reverse complement strand
ACCGAACTACGCCAGACCCAAAATAAAAAGGAATTTTGACACACAATGAATTTTCAAGACTTACATAGTTTCATATCTTTTCTAGAAGAAAAAGATGACATTAAACGCATCGAAACACCAGTTACCTGGGACTTGGAAATTACAGAAATAGTCGACCGAACTGTAAAATCTGGAGGTCCCGCCCTACTCTTTGAAAACGTAGAAGGATACGACATTCCAATACTCATTAACATCTTTGGTACCCACCAAAGAACAGCGTGGGCATTGGGGGTAGAAAAAATTGACGAACTAACCGAACGTGTACGTAAATTACTTGATCTAATTCATGAACCTCCATCTGGATTATTAAATAAAGCAAAAACGTTGCGTGATCTCTCATCTGTTGTTAACACTCAACCAAAAATTGTTAAAAAGGCGCCATGTCAAGAAATTATATTAGATGGTGATTCAGCTGATCTAAACATCCTACCTGCATTAAAATGTTGGCCATTGGATGCTGGACGATATATTACACTTCCATTGGTGATAACACGTGATCCAGTATCCAAACAACGTAATGTTGGCACATATCGAATGCAAATATTCGATAAACACACAGCTGGCATGCACTGGCAAACTCACAAAGTTGGAGCCAGTCACTACAGAACCGGTGAAGAAAAAGATATGCAGAAGTTGGAAGTTGCTATAGCTTTGGGAGGAGATCCAACAACAATATGGACAGGGGCGCTACCTTTACCTCCTGGGATGGATGAAATTGGGGTTTCCGGATTCATCAGAAATAAATCAGTTGAAATGGTTAGATGTAAAACTGTCGATTTAGAAGTTCCAGCTCACGCAGAGTTTATCTTAGAAGGATATGTAGTCCCCGGAGAACTCCGTCCAGAAGGGCCTTTTGGAGACCACACCGGCTACTATTCTATGACAGATGATTATCCTGTCTTTAATCTAACTGCAATAACACACAAGCAAAACCCTATTTACCCAACCACAATGGTAGGGAAACCTCCCACAGAAGACTATTTCATGGGTTACGCTAGCGGAAGATTTATGTTGCCAGCATTACAACTTACTCTACCAGAGGTTATAGACATAAATATGCCTGCCGAAGGAGCTTTTCTAAATCTGGTAATTGTTTCGATTAAAAAAGAGTTTCCTGGACATGCACGTAAAGTTATGCACGCTCTATGGGGATTGGGACCATTAATGCTTTCCAAAACTATTGTCGTAGTAGACCATTTTGTAGACGTACATAATCTTTCTGAAGTGACGTGGCGAGTAACCAACAACATAGATCCTAAACAAGATATAGCCTTTATAGATGGTCCAATAGATGACCTAGACCATGCCACTCCTGTACCTGGATATGGAAGTAAAATGGGCATAGACGCTACTAATAAAGGAGACTTAGACGGCCGTATTAGAGAATGGCCTCCAGACATTTTAATGAACCGTGAAATCAAGAATCTAGTAGACAGAAAATGGAATCAATACGGCATTTGAATCTTATACAAATGTGTAGGCCATTTTTCCGAAAGATATCCTTGCTACTGGATGCCATAAAATTTCAGGAAAGTGTATTTGCTCTTCCATTCGCTTATACGGGTATGGTTTTAGCAGCTGATGGACTACCAACATGGCATCAGTTTATATGGATTACCATTGCTATGGTAACTGCCCGTACAATAGGCATGTCAGCCAATAGAATCATAGATCATTCTATTGATTCAAGAAATCCACGACATTTACAAAGACATCTACCAAGTGGCAAACTACAAGTACTTGATATGATGATATTGAACATGTCATCTCTAATTATTTTCTTTATAGCATCTGCACAATTAAATAAATTAGCCTTGATTTTGGCACCAGTGGCCGCAATCTATATCATCGCATATCCATATGCAAAGAGATTTACATGGACCGCCAGTCTAATACTAGGATGCGCACTGGCTATCGCACCATCAGCTGCTTGGATAGGTGTTACTGGCAGTCTTACATGGAATCCAGTTCTACTTTCTCTAGCCGTGGCTTTATGGGCTAGTAGTTTTGACATCTTGTACCACACACAAGACAAAGAGTTTTATTTGAGAGATGGGCTTCACTCGATCGCTGAACGTTTTGGAATATTGGCAGCTTTTAGATGGACTAGATACCTAGATGCATTGTCCATAATATGCCTGTTCAGTCTTGGAGTTAATATGTCATTAGGCTGGCCATATTATGTTGGTTGTTCTATAAGCGCGAGTTTACTCGTATACAAACACACAATGGTTTCACCACATGATGTGTCTCGCCTGGGAACAGCATTCTTTAGAATAAATAGCTACATATCTACTGCAATCTTCATAGGTACATTGGCTAGTGTTTTACTTTCGCAATAAATCACGTAAACTATACATCCTCATAACATATGTTTCTTAAATTATATTTGTGGAGTTGCATGTGCTAACCAACAACAAACTTGACCCGGTAGTAATTGGCATAACTGGGGCAAGTGGAGCAGATTTGGGACGTAAAACTGTAGACAAACTACTCTCTATGGATGTACCAGTTGTTCTAACAATGAGTTCAGCTGCCCGCATAGTATGGCAAGAAGAAATAGACGAATCTTTCGGAGTAACTCTGGAACGATGGAGCGAAAACGAGATATTCACATACCATGCAAACGGGGATATGAAAGCACCCATTGCTAGCGGCACTTTCCCAACATTAGGTATGGCTATAATACCTTGTAGCATGACAAGCGTATCTGCAATATCACATGGTTTGGCCGACAATCTAATTCGCAGATCAGCAGATGTGTGTATCAAAGAAAAAAGACCTCTGACACTGGTGCCTCGCGAAACACCTCTTAATGCTATTCATCTGGAGAATATGGCATCACTAACACGTCTAGGTGTTACAATACTACC
>CAZSCD010000058.1:0-6393 GCA_964605345.1 uncultured Dehalococcoidia bacterium | reverse complement strand
TAATTAGATTTAATTTCCGAATGGTTTGAATTGTTAGTTGTCTTTGATGAATATCTACGAAGAAATGGAGGGACATCGAGTTCAGAAGCGTCTTCACTTGATAATATTTCTCGTAACATCTGAGCCATATGGTCCTCATTTTCTTGCATGGTCTCTGGAGATGGAAATCCTGTGGCAATTATAGTGAGTTTAATTTCATTTTCCATTTTCAAGTCGGTAGACATTCCAAAAATGATATTGGCTTCAGGATCAACTACACGTTGAATGACTTCAGCTGCTTCATGAAGTTCAGAAAGTTTCAAGTCACTACCACCTGTGACATTAAATAGTACCCCTTTGGCTCCATCTATAGATATTTCCAACAAAGGATTGGTGATTGCGTGTTGTGCGGCTTCTCTTGCTCTGTGTTCACCTATTCCCCATCCCATTGACATCCAGGCGGGCCCTGCATTGCGCATAATGGCTTCAACATCAGCAAAATCCACGTTGATGTCACCAGGCATGGTTACGAGTTCAGCTATAGACTGAATTCCTAATCTTAAGACGTCGTCTGCCATTCTGAATGCGTTCTCCGCAGTTATTTCTTCTTCACATATGACATGCAGGCGTTCGTTTGGAATGACCAGTAATGTATCCACGCATTCACTCAAACGTTTTATGCCTTCGTTTGCCACTTTAAGTCTACGTGCCCCCTCAAATTCGAAAGGACTAGTAACTACACCTACTGTTAGGGCGCCACTTTCTTTAGCTACTTCAGCAACTGTCGGTGCAGCGCCAGTTCCAGTTCCTCCTCCCATTCCAGCAGCTACAAAAACCATGTCTGCATCGCGTACAGTTTCAAATAATTCTTCACGACTTTCTTCTGCAGATCTCATACCAAGGTCTGGATTTCCTCCAACTCCCTTACCTCTAGTGAGCTCGTCACCTATTCTGAGTTTTAGAGGTACATCGCTTCCTAAAAGTGCTTGAGCGTCTGAATTTACTACAACATACTCAACTGAAGGTATTCGATTCTTGAACATTCTAGAAACTGCATTAGAACCACCTCCTCCTACGCCCACCACTTTAATTTGGGCGGGTCCAGAGTACTCCACGTGATTGATAGCCATCAACTTCCTCCTTGGTTCACTGATAATAGATTATGCTTGAATAAGTTTTTACATTGTCTAAACATTTTTGAAATCGCTAAATAAATAACTGGTTCGCTGTAATTCCTGAATCCATTTGTTTTATTGATCCAGATTGTTGAATCTGGATTTGTTACCCATAATAAAATGCCCACTCCAGTAGAATGGGCCGGATTTCGTAGTTCCTCTGGGAGATCTGTATGGTTTATGGGTTTTCCTATCCTTACTCGATTGGACAGATACCGTTGTGTTAATGCCGAAAGACCTGGCAGGTTAGACGCTCCACCGGTTAATACTATTTGCGTATTTGAAAGGTCGTTAAGTTTTGCATCTTCAAGCTTGATTCTGATCAAATTGATTAGTTCAAGTGCACGTTCTCGTGTTAATTGACAAAGGTCTCTCTGAGGTATTTGGGCATGTTTATTTCTTCCCATAAGTGGTATGGAAACTTCCATCTCTTTTGGGACTTTATGCAACTCAGTATGGGCGTATCTCAATTTTGTTTCTTCTGCGGTCTTGAAAGTTGTACCATATGTTGATGCAATATCAGTGGTAAATTGATAACCACCTACTGGTATCACTGAAGTGAAGCATAATTTGTTGTTCTTAAAAACAGCGATATCGGTGGTGCCTCTACCGATATCTACGACTACTGAACCTAATTCGCGTTCGATATCCTTAAGGACTGATTCGCTGCTGGCTAGTGGTTCCAAAACCAGACCAGATATTTTCACTCCAGCACTTTCGACTGACGACATCAGTTTTTCAATGAAAGACGTTTCACCTGTTACGAAGTGAGTGTCGACTTTAATGTCCTGAGAGTGCATTCCTAGAGGGTTTCTGATCCCTTTTTGTCCGTCTATTGAATACTCCATTGGTATTGCATGTATTACCTGACGGTTGGATTCCATAAAGGAAGGTTTTGCTGGTTCTGTTCCAATGTTTAAATCGTTGGACAAATCGTTGGCGGTTATAACATCGTGATGTTCTGTGTTGCCAAGAGTTGTCCATGCGTTTTCAAATGAAACATGTGAACCTGTTACACCTATGTATGCGTTCTCAATTTTAACTTTGGCTTGCTGTTCGGCTTTCTTTATAGAAACATGTATCGCTTTTTGCACAGATTCACTGTTCACGACGGTTCCCTTTTTAAGACCATATGATGGCACAATACCATAACCCAAGATTTTGATGTCTCTAGGGCTGATAGCCTCTGCAATGATGGTGCATACTTTAGAAGTACCAACATCTATTGAAGTGAGTATTTGGGAATTCTTAGTCATAATACGTGATTCTCCATCGCATCAACACCTGTAGAGCTTTAGCACGATTAGCATTCTCGTAGTTACTTTCATATACTTTCTGCGACTCTCATCTTGGCACTTCTACTTCTAGGGTTAGAAGTGATTTCAGATGCATCGGGTGTAATTACCCGTTTGTTGATCAATTTTAGTCTTTGAGTGTGATTGCAAACACACTGGAGAATCAATGGGTCACAAACACATGTAGACGCTGCACGCTTGAGGATAGATTTCACGAGTCTATCCTCGATAGAGTGATAGCTTATGATTACTATGCGGCCACCCGAGTCAAGAACGTTTATGGCGTGCCCTACGCCACGTTTTATATTTTCAAGTTCTTTGTTTACCATCATACGTATTGCTTGGAACACTCTGGTGGCTGGATGGACACGTCTTCCAGTGAATTTACCCACATGACGTGAAACTAACTTTGCGAGCTCCGTCGTAGTTTCTATGGGACGATTCTTTACTATGTGATGAGCTATTTTTCGAGATCTAGGCTCCTCACCTAATCGCCATAAAATATCTGCCAGATCATTTTCGGAACTGTGGTTCACTAATTGATAAGCTGTAATGCCTTGTTTCTGGTCAAACCGCATGTCCAAATGTGCCTCTTGATTAAAACTGAATCCTCTTATTCCTCTATCTACTTGTAACGATGACAATCCCAAGTCAAACAACACGCCGTCAGCATATTTGACTGAGTGATCCTTTGTTATGGCGTCTAATTCCGCAAAATTCATATTGACAAAAATTGTACGATTAGAATGTTTGTGTAAGCGTTTTTTAGCTATTAGTAACGACTCCATGTCCAAGTCTATTCCCATGACGCTCACGTTGGTTGCCTTATCTAGAATTGCTTGGGAGTGCCCACCTTCCCCAACGGTACAATCTATATAAAATCCCCCGTCTCTAATGCCAAGAGCTTCACAAACTTCTTCAACCATTACTGGGTTGTGATGAGTTTCCATCACCTGCCTATCATGGTAAGATAAATTCCCGGATTGCTTGACCTGTGGCTTACCATGTGCCTATTAGGTTTGGCTGACTGGTGGAGTTTCCCAAAATATTGTTTTGTGCGCAAGGCTTTTTTGGAACTATTTAATATTTTTTTAGTTAATGTAAAAAAACTTAACTGCATTGGTGTTTAACAGTTGTGATAATGTTAGGATCGTAACTGTTTCTTGTAACGAATTTTATGTTGTCAGTAATCGAGATCAAATGCCATAGACATCATGACTAAGAACATTTATAACATTGCGATTTTGACCATCAGCGATATGGGTGCCAGGGGAGATCGTGTAGATACCAGTGGGGATATTATTAGTGGTTTGATTGAAAAAGAAGGATATGCACAGATATGTCGCGATATTGTTCCGGATGAAATAGATTTGATTTCAAACAAGCTACGTGTTTGGTGTGACGGCGGAGATATCGATCTTATTTTGACTACTGGGGGAACTGGATTAGGTCCTAGAGATGTGACTCCAGAGGCTACCAAGAGCATAATTCAAATTGAAGTACCAGGGATAACCGAAGCAATTCGTATTGAAACATTTAAAACTACTCAATTTTCTATGCTTAGTCGCTCTGTTGCTGGTGTTAGGTCTGGCTGTCTTATCATTAATTTTCCTGGCAGCCCTAAGGCCGTTAACGAATGTATGCAAGTTGTTATGCCTGTGATCCCACATGCATTGGAAATGCTCAGAGGTTGGCGTAGTCGCCCAAGTATTTAGTCGTAGTGATTAATCTATGACTCGGTTCTCTTTGGACTTTGTGCTAAAATGAATTGATTAGTGTAGTTTTGTTTGTCATGCATCATTCATTCATGCACGAAAACACTTGTACATACATATAAACAATCAATAAATTTGGGGTTGTGGTAATTTATTATTTGAAGTCTAGTCACTTCTATATCGAAAGCCAAAACTCAACGCAAATTTAGAATAAGACGAATGTCATTTGGTTAAGTCGAAACGATTTCATGTTTTAACCCTGTTTCCTGATATGTTTGTGAGTCCTTTCACGGATAGTATCATTGGGAGAGCTCGTGGAGAAGGGTTAGTTGATATAAAAGTATACAATCTTCGAGATTATGCAAGTGATCACTCTAATAGCGTTGATGATTACGTTTTTGGTGGTGGCCCAGGTATGGTTATGAAGCCAGAACCCATATTCAAATCTATTGAGGTGTTACGATCACAACCATATTTTAATGAAGATACTCCTATAGTACTTTTGTCACCTCAAGGACGTACTTTGACACAACCAGATGTTGAACAGTTTGCAAAGTACGATGACTTAGTTTTAATTTGCGGACATTATGAAGGAGTGGATGAACGAGTTCGTCAATATTTAGCTACAGACGAAGTTAGCGTGGGTGATTATGTACTCACAGGAGGTGAATTGGCAGCTATGGTTATGATAGATTCTGTCTCGAGATTGATTCCAGGAGTCGTTGGATCTCCAGAATCGATTCAAGGAGACTCTTTTACTATTGGGTTGCTTCAACATCCTCAATATACACGCCCTTCCAACTTCAGGGACTGGCCAGTCCCTGAAGTTCTTCTATCAGGAGATCATGCCAAGATAGCGCAATGGAGGAGGCAAGAGTCATTACGTAACACTTTTATTAGGCGTCCAGATTTACTTGAATTAGCTTCTCTTTCTGAAGATGAATTAAACTTCATCGAAGACTTGTATGGTGACAAAGATTTTCAAGAATAGGTTATGAAACCTGTTATACTATCACTGAGAAGGAGTGTTGATGAAAGAAAAGGATTTCCTTTCCATTAGTAGTTTAACTTGTGACGAAGTGGATCTTATTGTTCAGAATGCGAAGTTAATAAAAAATCAGGGATCACAAAAACTTCTGACTGGTAAGATTATTGCTATGATATTTGAAAAACCTTCACTTAGAACCAGATTAAGTTTCGAGGTGGGAATTCTAGATATGGGTGGGGAATCGGTGTATTTAGGCAAAGATGATGTTGGATTAGGGGTACGTGAACCTGAATCTGATATAGCTGGTGTATTAGATAGATGGGTTGATGGTATAGTCGCTAGAGTATATTCACATAGAAGTCTTGAAATTTTGTCTCGTAAAACTAATATACCAGTGATTAACGCTCTTTCAGATATTGAACATCCCTGTCAAGCCATGGGTGATTTACTTACCATTCTTGAACATAAAAAAAACTTTGAAGGCTTGAAAGTTGCTTTTATAGGTGATGGTAATAATGTTGCTTCTAGTTTGGCACTAGCATGCACTTCAGTATCAGCAGATTTTGTTTTGTCATCACCAAGAGATTACAAAGTTGCTCAGACTATTTGGACGGAAGCTGAACGAAGGGCGTTACGTAATAATTCTAGTATTGATTGGATTGAAAACCCTAGTGAAGCCGTGCAATGTGCAGACGTAGTTTATACAGATGTTTGGGTTAGTATGGGACAAGACTCCGAGAGATCTGAAAGATTGAAAGCTTTCGAAGGATATCAAGTTGACAGAAAGCTTATGGATTTGGCAAAACCAGATGCTATATTCATGCATGACATGCCAGCTCATCGTGGTGAGGAAATATCTGATGGTATGTTAGAAGATGATCGTTCTGTAGTTTTTGACCAAGCGGAGAATCGACTTCATGCTCAAAAAGCTATTCTTGCTAAACTTTTCTCTGGATTTTAAAGTACTAGGGCCTCTACTTAATATGGTAATATCCTAGTTTTCTCAAGCAAGTCTCATGATTTGTAGTGTATACGGATGTCGTATTACAAAAGTAGATCCAAAATTAATAAAGGTTTTATTATTATATGGACCAGATTAGCAAACCTGTCGTAGCTGTAGTTGGACGGCCTAATGTAGGAAAATCCACTCTATTTAACAGGTTGATGCAACGCCCTCACTCTATAGTGTCGGATGTTGCTGGTACGACTCGAGATCGTGTCATAATTGAAACAGCGTGGGA
>CAZSCD010000057.1:0-6088 GCA_964605345.1 uncultured Dehalococcoidia bacterium | reverse complement strand
TATCCACGATCGAATTACCATTAATCGATCTTTTATATGTATATGGACCATCATCTCCAACACACGTTACTACATAACCTGCATGCATATAATCTTTAAAATGATCCCCATATTTAGAGAGGTACACAAGAGCGCCTATAGCCTCAGGCACGAAAATGAACCGGTAATTATATCTAAGCTTACACTCAGACAAAACATCATATAAAAAAGCAGTTAATACTATGCCAGATAAATTATCGTTAGCTTGAGACGGATGACACATATAAGTAGAAAAAAGAATCTCTCTATCTGAATAACCCGGTATTACGGCATCTGCAAAACTAAGGCTACCTTCTTCAAGACTACTATCAACCAACACTTCATATAATCCATCAGACAGTCCGTCTAATTGGTTTTGCGACAAACAAAACCCCCACCTGTCCTCATAGTAACTATTGACACACGGAATGACGTCTGGTTGATCTGGATTGGTATAAAGATGAGGGCGTAACTCATCCAAGGTCATAGTACCTGAAAAAGGTATACTGTAATTTACAACATGTAAATTGGATTTCTGAAAATCTATAACACGCTCACCTGTCTTATCTTTAATATACGCGTCACGAATGTTCCATTCACGAGGCACCTTCCAGTCTAATGCCTGATATCCTGTAGGCACTTCTTGGATTTGTAAATCTCTATTCTCCTGTAAAATCGATAACGCCTGACGCAAGCCGTTTCCTGTAATACTTAAACATATCGGAAACAACCTGTTCATTAGATTAGTCATCGAATCACCAAAGTTGTCCTCGTCTACGCGAACAATGGCGTCCTCTAATTTAGACCAAACATCAATATTTTTTGTCATGTTAAGTTTTATTTACCCGTTACTTACGTGTTATTTAAACTTCAAATCCATCCAATAACGTTGATTCAAATATGTGTAACATAAAACTGTTAAGCAAATAAACGTTACTCAAGTCCATGAGGAGTGTACCTTGCCCTGTATTGCATTGCATTGACTAGAACATCGAATGGTGTGTAGAACCTGTCACCCACATTAATTTCAAAAGCAATATCCTCACCATATTCGTCAGATACTCTTCTGACAGCCAAAGTCCCCTCTTTTGTTGACACAAAAAGAACATTGTCTGATTTCCTATACACGATACCATTCTGAAATGGATGGAATACTCCATCGCTAAAATCAACGAAACTATTCTTCAGAAACACCCGTTTACCATTCACAAATGTAGATGCTCCTTTATAGGGTTCGTCAAACGCACAAATAAATCGTTCAATATCTTTTAAACTCCAGCTCCAATCCACATATCCATGATGTTCTGTTGACAACCTAGGCCAATAAATACTGAGATATTCCGGTTGATCCATGCAAGTAAACTCTTCGCCTTGGTCAACTTCCTTAATAAACTGACGGATGAGTTCCTGGTTTTTTTCAAGAATGACCTGTTCAAAATCTCTTGGCACCCTACACCAATGTGGATATATGAATTCTTTGTACTTAACTATAGGACCACTGTCTATTCCAGTATCAACTTGATGGATTAAAGAAAATCCACGCCTGTTATCTCTCAATATTCTCCATGAGAATCCTCCACCTCCTCTGTCATGAGGCAATTTCGCTCCATGGATATTCAATAATTTACCAGCAAATTGGTCTATGATTTCTTTACGAAATATCCAAGCTGCTCCTATAGACAAACCTATTACGCCAGAATTAATTTCACTAATCACATTAGAGTCTTTATTTACATCATCCGACACAAAATACTCGAAATGATTCTTTTCAAGAAACTCATCTAATTGACAGTCTGCAGATGCAACCAAGGATTTGCTGTCTCTAGGACTAATGACTACTAGAACATTCTTGCCCATTTGTCTAAGTTCCAATGCCAATTCCGGTAACAGAATCTCTCCACCAAGAAGAATATACTTGTCAATGTTAGAAAATCGCATGTTTATATATTTCCTTCATTTATTTCTGAATAGATTGCTTGTGCAACTCTATGTGCGCCTTTTCCATCAATCAGCCGTTGTCCTGCAATGGACATACGAGCCCGCGCATCTACATCACTCACTAAAGTTTCTATAGCTTCTTCAATACTTTCAATGACATTATCTGCACCAGTAGCATCACCTGCAGCCCAAATTACACCCATTTTTTTCAATGCATTATATTGACCATCTTGATTGTCTGCCGTTTTTATAGCAATTGTTGGGCATCCAACTCTAGCCAATTCGTAAAGAGTCTGTCCTGAAGCTGATATGGCCAAATCTGCCTTGCACATAAACTCTAATAATGAATCTGGTTGAACAACCAAACTCACTAATTCACCAATGGATTCAGATTCCAATTGAATGCTTGAATGATTGTGGAAAAATGGACCTACTATGGCAGTAACATGAAAGCTCTCAGATATCCCTTTAAGAAGTTTCAAAATCTTTGGCATTAATTCATATTGATCAGTGCCTCCCAGCAAAATCAAAATGTTCCGCACTTCTTTCCTGGTTTGCCTCAAAGGTGTTACCAGATACTCTTCTCCCAACACCATAAATTCAGGACCCAACAAAAACATTGTGTCATTTGAAACTGTACGATAAGGCAGTTCAAAAGCATCAGCATTCCCATTAACCACCATCTGACATGGAAATGAATGCTTGCTCGCAATATCATCTCTACAAACTACAAAAAACCCTGCTTCCTTCAACTGAGCCAGATACTCCAACCTCACTTGAGGCGAATCTACTACTACAACTTGACACAAATCCTTAGTTCCAATTTCAACAACTAAGTTAATTTCTTCGGAAGTCCAATGAGTCACATTCTCCAGAGTTTCACATACAAATCCGAAGCGTTCTACACGTTGAATACTTCTTTGATCATCTGGGCCTAAAAAAATACTCTCCACATCTATTTTCCTCAATGCCGTAGCCAGGCATAAAGACCTCTGAAGATGCCCTAATCCAATACTAGAGCCCGATTCTATTCGGAATAATACTTTCATTACCCCGCAACATGACCCCAAGTCAAAGGTGTGCCACGTACGAGGTCACGTGATGCAAATCTCCCAAGTACCTCCGGCAAAAACTTAGGCGGCAATCCATCACCTGGGCGAATTGATCTGATATATTCATGTGTGAATTTATCTCCAGCCTTTATATCCTTGACCACAAAAAGTGAGCGGCGAAATACTCTGTTATTTAACTCTTTGTTAGTAGGAACATAATTAACGGTGCCTAACGAACGTTCAACAAGTCTAATATTTTCCACCATTGATTTTAATTCGTGAGGTTCAAGAGAAAAAGCAGCATCTGGTCCTGGCATGTCACGATTCAAAGTTAGATGTTTTTCCACTATACAAGCACCCAGCGATACAGCTGCTATTGCCGCACCAATCCCAAGAGTATGATCAGACAAACCCACAGGTAAGCCAAACATATCAGACATATGTGGGATTGTACGTAAATGCATTTCTTCGGGTAATGCAGGGTACCCACTATTACATTTAAGTAAAGCCAATTGCGTTACGCCCGCTCGACGCGCGGCCTGCACTGAATCAAATACTTCAGATAACTCTGATAGCCCTGTTGACATTATGATAGGTTTATTTTGTCGCGCTATATATTCAATCAATGGAATATCCACCAATTCAAAAGACGCAACCTTATAAACAGGAACATCCATCTCAGCAAGAAAATCTACTGCACTTTTATCAAATGGTGAAGAAAAACAATCAACACCTAACTCATTGGATAATTCCTTTAATCTAGGCTGCCATTCCCAAGGCGTATATGCCGTGCTATAAAGTTGATACAAGGTTTGATCTTCCCATGTGTTTCCTGATGGAATCTGAAAAGGTGTCAAATCACAATCAATGGTCAAGGTATCTGGAGTATAAGTCTGCAACTTTATAGCATCAACACCAGCCTCACTCGCAGCACGAACCAATTGAACAGCTTGTTCATAATCCTGATTGTGGTTTCCCGAAAGCTCGGCGATGATATAAACAGGATATCCCGGGCCAATTCTACGTCCGTTAATCTCAATAAAAGATTCCATGATTTAAATCCTTATACCTCACTCCTCATACTCCATATCTAAATATAAATATACTTTTTTTCCTTGATCGTAAAAATACGTTCCACGGTGTGGCCTAAAAGTACGAGCCCTTATTAGGTCTATCAATTCTCTAGCGATGTAAGATTTGTCCAAATCAATTTCGTCTAGCTCTTCGATATCTCTAACTCTATGGAATGTGCCTGATTTATCTCGTTGAGAAATCCTATGAACACAACCTTCTTGTAATGACTGCCAATTTTCTTTAAACAGTTCCAGTGAGGCAAATTCGAGTTTGCGATATAGACTCGCTCCTGTGTCCACCGGTTCAATCTTTATCTCTCTCTGGGCTACGATATCGCCTGTATCTACACCATCATCTATATAATGCAATGAAACTCCAGATGGCGTTCTATCGATGATACTCCAAACATTTGGATATGCACCTCGATTATACGGTAGAAATGAAGAGTGAACGTTTACACACCCAGAAGGCATAATGTTAAGACACTCTGTATCCAAAATGTATCCGAATGCAACTGAAACACCTATGTCTGGCCTCGTTTCTTGTATCGCCTTCAATGTAACCAGATCTCGTAATTTAGAACCGTCAAAAATAAATTCTGGATCTACTCCAGCAGATTCTATGATTTCTTCTCTATATTTGCTTCTATTCGATGGGTGAAGCACCAACGCAACAATTTCATCGCCTTGACTTTGAAGCCATTGTGATATTTGCAAACCTATCCAATTATTACCGAAAAACACGATACGCATTGCTATGATTAACTCATATCTTAAGTAAGTCTTTGAAATCCAGTATGTGCAACCGGGCCCTTTAGTAGTTCTTCCAAGTTATTCTTATTTAAAGCCTCAGCAATGATCTTGAAAGTTTCTTGCAAAGCAACCAAATAATTCTCAACATGTTTTGGCTGATGAGCATAAGTAGCGTAAAAAGATTTTGTTGCCAAAAAACCTTTATCCAACATAATCTGCGTAAATAACGTACGTGTGACTTCACTATCATCACACACAATTTGGAAATGACCCAAAGGCGGAATACCTCCAACAATAATATCCAACCCAACTCGTTGTGCCGCTAATTTCCAACCAGACATAACCTGTTCACCTATCTTAATCAAGTGACTAGAAACATCAAGGCGTTGGTGTTTACGTATAGTTGTTATAGCAGCAGTAGGACCTATTCTTTCAGTCCAATTAGTACTACTAATAAAACTCTCTTGTGCTGCTTGCATCACGCTATCCACCCCAATAACGACTGACATGGGATATCCATTACTGATAGCCTTCGCAAACACAGCAATGTCAGGATTTACATCAAAAAGAAGATGAGCCCCTCCAGTATTTAGACGTAGAGCAGAGGTAATTTCGTCAAAAATCAACACTGCTCCAACACTGGTAGCAATATCTCTGACCTGTTGGAGAAATCCTGGATCAGGCTCTTGATTTCTAATTGGTTCCATAACTATGGCTGCCAATTCGTTTCCATGTGTTGCAGCTATTTCTTCTATTTCACTAATATTGTTGTACCTAAACGGGAAAGATGTGCCTGTTAAACAACGAGGCACTCCCGCTGGATTTAATCCACTAAGAAGATGTCCATCCAATGCATTTTCTTCAGACAAATTAGCAGCGAGATACCAATCATACCATCCATGATAACCACAAAACGCCACTTTATCTTTTCGAGTTTTAGCCCTAGCTATCCGTACAGCCATTGCCATAGCCTCTCCACCGCTTCGAGCGTAACGAACAGAATCAGCCCAAGGATGTAATTCACAAAGAAGATCCGCTAACTCTACTTCTTCTGGACAATTTAATGTTGTCATAGACCCTAAATCTATAACATCTTTCACAGCCGCGTTAACATCAGGATCTGCAAATCCCAATATGCAGGATCCTACTCCATTCAAACTCATGTCTACGTATTTATTGCCATCCAAATCCCAAACTTCGACTCCTTTGGCCTTATCATAATTACAAGGCCATTGTTCGGGATGAAATTGTTCT
>CAZSCD010000056.1:0-26870 GCA_964605345.1 uncultured Dehalococcoidia bacterium | reverse complement strand
TATAGGATTGATTCTGGCGGCTAATTCAACAAGTAATTCCTGTGATTGTACCGAATTTTGAAGTAATTTAAGAAGATTGACGGACTCATATTTTAAACCGGTGTAAAAAACCAAATCCGCTTCTTCAATTTTCTTAACGTCCTGGGGTGATGGTTCAAAAGAATGAGGGTCGACTACATATGGCATTAATATATTAACTTCAATACTGTCACCAGCAACCTGTTTAACTAATTCCCCAATCATCGGTGTAGTCGCTAGGACAACTAACTTGCCTTTAGACTCGTCGACTGAAGAGTCAAACGAAGATTCCTCTACTGTTGTGCTAGACATCTCGTCACCATTGCTGCATGCAACTATCAAAAGCAACATCGTGACTACAGCAAAGTTCAGTATATATTTAAAACGCATTACGTAACCCCTCTTATCTATAATAATGAGAATGAGAACCATTCTTATTATTATAGGTTTTTGCCAATATGTCAACCACATACAATGTAGTAATTAAATAAAAAGGTAGTATTTAGTTTCTTG
This sequence comes from uncultured Dehalococcoidia bacterium, assembly GCA_964605345.1. Classification (GTDB taxonomy): domain Bacteria; phylum Chloroflexota; class Dehalococcoidia; order Lucifugimonadales; family CAZSCD01; genus CAZSCD01. The sequence continues at coordinate 26,339 of CAZSCD010000056.1, read as the reverse complement.
GCAAGCAACTGATGAAGGCCCTAATGTAGATACAGATACTCAATTTATGATATGTTCGATAAAGCTACAAAAGATGTCTATGTACTTACTAGGGAACTGTCTAAAGATGAATGGAAGGTTATTGATGGTGTACTTAGTATTCAGCCACAAAGAGGAATATTAATTCCTAAGATAATCTAATAGGTGCTATGAACAATTTCTTGGGTATAACGCTTTCTCGAGGCTCTACCAATATGTTAAAACCAGCATTCGATTCGAGTCCCTCAGTGGTGACCATACCTATGGCAGTGTAATAAGTATTTTCTCCACTTACGCCGCTTTTATTGCCACCACCATGTCCTCTAATCCAGTTTTGGTCAATTATTTGTTCTCCATTCCAATTGCCACGTGTGGCTAGAAGATGGCCGAAACGCGCTAAATTTGAGGCACTTATTACAATCCAGCCTGGACCGCTTCTAATCGGGACACCGTCTATCTCATATGGTGGATCCAAATATGTGTATGAATCTGGAATGTCAGGATAGAAAAATTTCTGAGATTTAACAAAGTCTCCCGTGTACCAGTCCCATTGAGTAGAATGAATGCCAATTTTTGAAAACATACGTTCATCTATGACATCTTTTAAATCTCGGTTCCAAAGGACAGTTAGGGCTTGTCCAAGTCTCCAGAAACCCGCACTGCTATAGAGACCGACGGTTCCTGGTTCAGTATGTGAATAGAGATCATAGTATGGATCTCCTGTCCATTTACTCCAACTAGGCACTCCATCGATAGTGTTTATATCTTCAAGCCCCGTTCGTTTTTCTGCCCACCGCACGCCCATTTCTATCGGGAATCCTCCGAAGTGGCAATCTCCCCATCTGAATCCAATAAGATGCCTCCATGTTAGTGAGCTATGAAAACCTCGGTTCAAGTATTTGTGAGGGTGAGACAATTGATTTTCCCCAGTCCATATTTTGTTGATAGGTTCATCTGGATCCACTAGCCCGTCCTCAACTGCGAAACCCAATAAAGCCCAACACAAAGCCTTTCCCACTGAAGCTGTATGGAATTTGTAATTAGGATCACCCCAGGATTGGACTAAATATCCACCTCTTGTGATAATTGCGCCAAACTGATTTCCGTTGTGGGTTTCTCCACCAAAAGAAGCACCTTTTACATTTAGGCTCGAAACCCATGAGGCAAATCCTTCAGTGTCGAGCCCCGCCTCTTCTGGACTGATGGATATCCAATCTTCTTCTGGGAATGTGATCCAATTTGGAATTGGCATAATACTCAAGAGAATCATTTCCTTTCTATGTAGTATCAAGAAAGTTAAATACTACATAGAAGAAGGTTATTTATGCAAGACATGGCATCGAAATTAGTTAAAGTAAATAATAATATTAATAAAAACTATTATATATATAAATAATCATTAATAGGTTGCATCTTGAAAGTATGAATCTAGGATGATGGCCTTAAAATGACTCTATAGACAGAGCTATGGCAATATATGTATATGGTGATGCAAGCATATAATGTAAACTAGTATACTTTATATATATATTACTATAAAGTAATATATATTGCTGTTTTGTCTTGATGTCTCTTGCGTACAAGGAATTTATTGTTTGGCCTGAAATGTTTCGAATCAAAATTGACAAAGATGTGTTTACAATAATCCAGAAACAGGCTGTTCCATTTGTGGATGAACCGAATGACGTACTTAGAAGAATTATGGGCCTTCCTAGTCGTTCCAAGGGAGGATTCAAGGAAAGTGCAAGAATTCGTAAACGTATTGCTAGTGAATTAATATTACCATTGCAAGAATATAGACTTCCCATTTTAAGATCATTAAACAATCACAGTGGTATAGCTAGTAGAAAGCAAGTTTTGAATGACGTTTTCACAGAATTAAAAGACAAGTTCAACAGTCATGACTTAAAAAATTTAAGAGGAAAAGTCCCCAGATGGCGAACGCGAACTGAGTTTGTAAAAAATCAGATGGACAACGAAGGTCTTGTTGAATCAAGAGGACGTGGAGTATGGAAAATAACTACAGAAGGTCGGAAACAATTGACATCATGGTCTGCAAGACAAACCTTTGCGAAATTTAGAAAACAACACTTAGAAGAAACATGAGACAAGTTATGCCTTCCATTCAGGCCTGTTCATCGAGAACGTGTTGTTTACATCGACGAAGTCAAAGTATCCTAATCTACCGATAGGTTTTAACTTTAAGAAATCTATGCGTCCTTCAGTCAAGATTTTGTCATCAATGTGTATTCCTATGACTTCACCGAATACAACTGTGTTGCTATCATCACCAGCCTCTGATAAGACAGATATTGATTGAGTGTGTCTACATTCCAGATGTATAGGACTTTCTGCTACTCTTGGACAGTCCACCATTTCGCCTGGTGCCTTGGTAAGGCCCGAGTATTGAAATTCATCTAATTCGTGAGGAGCAGGGACTGAGGACATGTTCATTTGTTCTCTAAGGTCAAAAGTTGCGATATTTACAACAAATGCGCCAGTATCTTGTGCGTCTCTTACGGCATCTTTTAGTCCACCAAACGAATGATGCCCAGTCGCTGAAAACATTACTTGAGGAGGATGATAGGCTATTGCGTTGAAGAACGAATACGGAGCGAGATTTGGTATACCTTTTAGGCTTAAAGTAGATATCCAACCTATGGGCCTTGGAATTATAATAGCGTTCAGAGGGTCCTGTGGAAGATTAGATCCCTTTGCTGGTTCGTAGAACATTGTTATCTCCTTGAGTTTGTCTTATTAATGAATACAAATGAATACAATAGCATTGGTAATGTGACATTGAATAACATAGAATAAAATTCCTTTTTGATTTATATATCATAATTTATAAATCATCGAGTTTAAAAGATTACATTAATAGGCAATGGATAAATGGAAAATAATGCAAACATAGTTATTGTTGGAGCAGGTATAGTAGGCTGTAGCCTCGCATATCATCTAACTCAGCTTGGTTGTAAAGATATTGTAGTACTAGAACAGGGGCCTCTTTATGAAACAGGAGGTTCTACATCACATGCGCCAGGACTGGCTTATCAAATTAATCCGTCTAAAACGATGACGGAATTTGCAAGGTATACGGCCGATCTCTGGACTGAACTTCATCTCAACGGACAGCCAACTGCGAAAGCAATAGGTAGTCTGGAGATTGCATTGACCAAGGCAAGGCTTCTTGAGCTTAAACGCAGACATGGTTACGCGATGAGTTGGGGAATCGAAGCTCATTTAATCAGTTCAAAAGAAGCCTGCGAGAAAGTACCTATGTTATCTGAGAAAAACCTGGGAGCACTTTATGTCCCTGGAGATATTCAAACAGGAAGACCTGGAGCGATTAAGCCAGCTGAAGCTATGGCACTACAGGCTATCGAGAATGGCGCCAAGTTTTATGAACATACAAAAGTTGTCGGATTTGATATAAAAAATGACAAAATTACTTCAGTACACACCGACAAGGGTAACATTCGAACAGATCTTGTGATTGCAGCTGCGGGAATATGGGCTCCCAGAGTTGGGAAATTGGCTGGTGTTCCCATATCGCTTTCCCCCATGCAACATTTGTATGCTGTTACTTCACCTTTGCCTCACCTTGCAGATGAGATTGATTTTATCAGGGAGCCTTTTATACGTCATCAAGATCGAGCAATGTATTTCAGACAAGAACGTAACAGCTATGGTATTGGTTCTTATCATCACGCGCCTCTACCCTTAGACCCTGACGAAATTCTTGATTATAAAGATGATTTTTTGCCACCGGCTGAAAGACCGTTTACTCCGGAGCATTTTGAGAAAGCACTATCAGCTACCAGAGAAGTATTTCCAAGTATTGGTGACTTCGATCTTATTCGTAAGTTCAACGGGATATTTTCTTTTACTCCAGATGGGTTCCCGATTCTAGGAGAATCACCTCTTGTGAAAGGTTTTTGGTCTGCTCAGGCTGTATGGATTACGCATTCTGCTGGAGTTGGAAAGGCTGTCGCCGAATGGATAGTTCACGGTGAATCTAGTATCGATTTGAGAGAGTGTGATATACGACGATTTCATAAATATGCTACAAGCCCCAATTTTGTAAAAACCAGAGCTTCGGAACAATATAAGGAAGTATATGACATTGTCCATCCTCTTCAACAGGCATCGAGAGCAAGGAACATCAAATTAACTCCATTTCATGAACGTCAAAAAGAACTAGGTGCTGTTTTTTTTGAAAGTGCAGGATGGGAACGGCCACATTGGTATGAAGGGAATCCCAGCGTTAATGACTATCAACAAGTACTTGGTGGAATTAGACAAGGATGGGAGGCTATGCAGTGGTCTCCCAATATTTTAACTGAACACATGGTGACCCGAGAAAAAGTTGGTATTTTTGACCTTACTCCATTTGCAAAACTGGAAATTGAAGGTAATGGATCTTTGGAATTTCTACAGAATTTGACTTCTAACGAAATGGATAAACCTATAGGTAGTATTACATATACCGCAATGCTTACACCAAGTGGAGGAATCAAGTGCGACCTCACTATAACTCGTAAGGAAAATAATCGATTTATGGTGATAACGGGTGGTGCCGCAAAATTACATGATTTAGACTGGATGGAATCCCACCTACCTAGTGGAAGTTCAATCAAAATAAATGATGTTTCCGAAGAACAGTTTGCCCTTGGTCTTTGGGGGCCTAGATCTAGAGATTTGTTAGAACTTGTTTGCGGTGATGATATTTCAAATTCAGGATTTCCATATATGACTGCGAAACCAATAAGTATTTCAGGCGTCAAAGTATCAGCTATTCGAATATCTTATGCAGGTGAGCTTGGTTGGGAGATTTATGGGCCAATCAATAAAGGGCTTCAAGTTTGGGATATTTTATGGGAATCTGGACAAAAATTTGGTTTGATCGCAGTTGGTTATGGAGCATTTGAATCGCTTCGCTTGGAAAAAGGGTATCGGCTTTGGGGTAACGACATCCATACCGAATATAACCCCTATGAAGCAGGACTTGGTTTCGCTGTGAAAATGAATAAAGGAGAATTTATAGGGAGAGACGCACTACAGAAGTTAAAAAACAATGGTATTAATCGTAAATTATGTTGCATGAGAACTGTGGATAGCAATTCTGTAGTGATGGGCAAGGAGCCTGTTATGATTGATGGTAGAGTAGTTAGTTATATTACAAGTGCAAATTATAGTTACTCTAACGGCCATGGTATAGTCTATGCTTATTTGCCACTTGAATACTCTCAGGAACACACAAGGTTGGATGTACTTTATTTTGGAGAGAAGATTCCTGTAAGTGTTATTAAAGAACCTGTTTATGACCCAGGTAATTTGAAAATCAAATAATTGCTTAATAGGGATCGGTTTATCGTATACTGTAAATACTGAATAGATGGGCTGAATTTAATTCGGATGATTGTTGCCAAATTTAAGAAACTAATATTGATCTTCATTGGGTTGATTTGTCTTAGCTTGGGTATTGTTGGATACGTGATACCAGGTATGCCAGGAACGATATTTCTGATTATTGCAGCAACATTATTTGTAAGGTCATCTGATAGACTCTACAGATTCGTTGTTGAAAACAAATTATTTGGAAGCCAAGTGAGGAAATTTCTAGAAACTGGAGAGATACCGATAAGAGCAAAATTGATGTCAATATCATCTATGTGGGGGTTCACAATAATTTCTGTTGTTATGGCACCATATGGATGGCTGTTTAATTTGTCTATCCTCAGTTTGTCTATTGTTGGTACTTGGTATATTTCTTCTAGGCCTAGTGGATAGAATCATGTATAACTCATATATACATACATATATTCTCATCATCAGATAAGAATCGAAAACGAAGTAAAAAAAATGACAGGAAGATTGACAGGAAAAGTCGCCATAATTAGTGGAGGTGGTGGAGCAATAGGAAGTGCACAGGCAAAACTTTTTGCCAGTGAGGGTGCTCGTGTTTGTGTAGCTGATATAAATATACAAGCCGCTGAAACCGTTGCCAGGGAAATTAGGGCTGCGGGAAGTGAAGTCATATCTGCTACTTTGGATGTCCGTAAAGCTGATGAGTGGGATTCAGTGGTAGCATTATCAGAAAAACAATTTGGAATCGTTAACATTCTGTGTAACATAGCTGGTTCGAATTTTCGGGTTAGTTTTGATGACCAAACCATCGAACAATGGCGTAATATTATCGATGTTGGCCTTACAGGATCGTTTCTTGGTATTAAATCGGTCGTACCTGCAATGCGTAGAGCTGGTAGTGGAGTGATTTTAAATATGGGTTCATTATATGCAATAAGACCTACCGAAGGAACTCCAGGATATGCGGCTCAAAAGACTGGCATGATAGGATTGACTCGTTCTGCGGCCCTGTCCTACGCCAAAGATAATATTCGATGTGTACTGATTTCTCCTGGCCATGTTGATACTCCGTTTCTCAGAGATAATGCTTCACACAGTCCAAATGATTGGGCGACGAGCATAAACAATCCAGAAAACTATAAGGATCGTCTATCAAAAACACCTCTAGGTAGGTTACTGACGGGAGATGATATCGCTAACACATTTTTATTTGCGGCTTCAGATGAAGCTGCAATGATTACAGGCTCAATGATTACTGTGGATGGCGGGGCTTCGCTATAGGTTAGTGACTTCCAATAATACACTCACAAAATTCATTGACTGATGTGGACTTTAATTGCTCCACTTTGCTTATTGTATGCAGTTTTGAAGGCAGTTTGAATTTGATCTAGTGGATATTTGTGTGTAACCATTTGTTTCAAATCAACTTTACCAGACGACATCAAATCTATAGCTATTTCGTAGTCGTGTGTGCCGTCGATGGTGCTGTAACAGTGGGAAAAAACGATTGTTTTCTCGGTGACTAGGAGATGAACCCAATCTGGAGTTACTGGTACTGGAAAATATCCAAGAGTGACAACGCGTCCTTGTTTGCACGTCATTTTAATGGCTTCGTTTATTATGTCGCTGTTTCTACCTCCCACAGTTTCTATGGCTATGTCAACTCCAGTTCCATCAGTTATTTCAAGGACTTCATTTAAGAGTTCTGGATTACTGGGATCCAGCGTAACATCTGCCCCTAACTGCTTGGCAAGATTTTTCTGGTGTTCGTGACGTGCTGTTACGAGTATGTTCCCAGCTCCCATTGCGCGTGCAGCTGCGATTGTTGTAAGGCCGATGTTCCCAGCTCCTAGTATTGCTACGGTATCTCCTCTTACCATCTTGCTTAAACGTATAGCATGTATAGATACTGCAAAAGGTTCCACTAGAGCGGCTTCTTCCCAGGAAACATGGTCGGGTACCACATAACAACCAGAGGCACGTCGTTTCATGTATTGAGCAAAGCCTCCACCCTCATCTTGATCAGGACGTTCACAGTGTTGGTATTGATGATGTTCACAGTATTTACATTTACGACAAGCCAGGCCTTGACACACTGTATCTACAGCAACTCGTTGACCTATTAATTTTTTGTCACAATTGCTTCCAACATCAACAATTTCGCCAGCTACTTCATGTCCACCTGGATAGGTTTCTGGTTTAGTTCGGTCTGAATAAAAGATCAGATCTGAGCCACATATTCCAGTTTCTCTAACAAGTATTATTGCGTCGTCAGGCCCAAGTACAGGTTTAGGCAATTGAGCAATACGCATTTCATTTTTGCCGTCAAACAAACTGGCAATCATATCAGACATAATTTTTGTTCCTCAGTTGCCTATTCGTTTACTATTGATCTAATCGTCTCTTTTTCAGATTCATTTAATACCCAATCTGCAGCTACAACATTTTCTTGGATTTCTGATGGATTTCTGATTCCGACCAACGCTACACTTATGATGGGATTTGACAATACCCAAGCAAGGGCTAGTTGAGCGACAGTTTTACCTTTAAGCGAGGCAAACTCTTTTAGAGCGTCTACTTTCTTCAAATTCTTCAGGAAGTTCTCGCCCTCAAAGATAGGTGCCCCAGTCCAACTCCTAGTTGCCGTATCACGGCGCCAGTCATTGGTTTCAAATTTTGTGTCTGCAGTCATTGTGCCTGTTAACAGTCCATGTGCTAAGGAGCCATATGCCATTATTCCTATGCCTTGTTTTGAGGATTCAGGAAAAGTTTCTGTTTCGGGACGGAGATCAAATAAATGATAGCCTACTTGATTGCAAATTATTGGGAAGATTTCAAGACAGTGTTGAGTTTGTGCGGCACTGAAGTTGCTGACTCCACCAAATCTAATTTTGCCTTTAGTTTCAAAATCTATAAATGTTTCCATAGGTTCGGAGATCGGTAGATTAGGATCTGGCTCGTGTATTAAGTAAAGATCGAGGTAATCTGTTTGCAATCGCCGAAGACTATTATCGAGGTCGCTAGTGAGGAAGCCACGAGAACTATCTGCTATTGCCAAATCTTGGTTTTCTGATCTTAATCCACCCTTACTTGCTAGAACGACTTTGTCTCGTCTTCCTTTTAGAGCTTTACCAAGTAATGTTTCTCCTTCACCCCAGCCATAGTTTGCTGCTGTGTCGAATAGGGTTATTCCGTAATCGAGTGCTGCGTGAATAGATCTTATAACATCATTTTCGTCTATAGAACCATAATGGCCACGTGCCATAGGCCAGCCACCAAATCCTATGGCGGAAGTTTTAAGATCAGATTTGCCAAAATTGCGAATTTCCATGTACGACCTCCCAGTGTTGTATTATTAAATAGTCTATGGATTCCCTATAAATCATGTCAATAACTTTTATGTAAGACTGTTAGAATTTAGTGTATCCTTAGATTACAAACGAATATGTGACAACAAAGTAAAATTGGATTAGCTTTGAAATTCGAGACCTCTTTGAGATATTGGGTGTGTGTAATGAGAGATGGGATGTATCTATAAAGGTTTGGCACATTTTTCGTCTTCAGTGCCTAATATAACTTGCGAGATCTTTTAGGGCGTTGGTATAGTTGGTATAGTAGTGATTCCTGAAAAAAACAGGCAGAGAAATTTCTAAGAAAATGGTAGTGTTATGGCAAAACAGAATATACTAGAAGGATCTTTTGGTATACCCAGCGACCAAGATTTGCGAGATTTGATTGTTGATGCCATACCAGAGACTGCTGGATTGGTTTCTCTCAAAGGGTTCAAAATGGATTTGTCAGCCAATCGTGGATTTAGAAAATTTTTCTTCGCGGCTCGATGTGAATGTAAGACTTCAGCACTTTTAAGCGTTGAAATAGCTGAGGACAAGAAATTAGAAGAAGTAAAGAAAGTGATTCCTGCATTAATTAATAAGTTGCTAGATCAATCTAAGGCCTTCTACAATATGTCTTGTGATGTTCACACGAAAATGCGATTTGGTCGAATGATGATACGTGAAAAGTAATCCATGTAAGAGAGGAACTTCATGGCAAAAGATCTAAGTAAAAAAGAAGCTATGCAACGGGCCGTTAATTTCTCTGAGAAATACGTACAGAAGGGAGACTATGAGTTTTTCCCTGACGCAGAAGTCGTTTCACTTGTTCAAGAAGGTTTAGCAGAAAATGAAATTAATCATGGATATCGTTATTGCCCTTGAATGCCACTAAGTGGCGATCCAGTTGAGGATCGCAAGAAAATATGTCCATGTGAACGTCATCATGAAGACATTGAGAGAGATGGATTTTGTATATGAATGTTTTTTGTTAGCGAAGAGTTTCTTCGCAAATATGAGATAGACGAGGAAGTTAATCAGACTATTGATGAAGCAGTGTCTCCTGGTGAAGAGTTATTTGGAGACGTGGGTGGTAAACGAAAACACAATATCGACCGTCAAAAAAAACAACAAGATAAAGATCGATAAGTATAAAACAAAAGATTTAGAGGAGGAAACACACAAGTGAGTGAAGAAGTCAGAGTTTTCACTTCTGCGGGTTGAGGCCCGTGTCATATGATGAAAGTGTATCTTTCACGTAAGGATGTAGTGTTTACTGAACACAATGTTTCTAATGATACGAAGGCCTTGAAGACTTTGTTAGATATGGGATATCGTACAACTCCTGTTATGGCCGTTGCTGATCAGGTGGTTGTAGGATATAACCCATCGAAACTTGATGCTGCCTTAATTGCTGCAGGAGTTATATAATTAACTGATCAATGATAATGTGTATCTAAGGTTACTTTATGAATTCTTCAGATATATGGCGTCACGGCCCCGTGGTGTAGCGGTTTAACATATCGGCCTGTCAAGCCGAAGATCGCCGGTTCGAATCCGGTCGGGGTCGCCACTAATACATTCGAAAGTAATGTATTCATATTGGATTTCAAAAACGTTTTGAAATGTATAATACTTGAATGAATTCTCATAAAAAACAAAATGTACTTGGCTCTACAGGCCTCACATTTGGGCATACTCTGATTGAATGGTACGCTCAAGGATTCACCGTATTTCTACCTAAATTATCGACTGCTATGGGATTGAATGCTGCTCAAGTAGGACTGATAGTGTCCGTAAATTATTTTGTGGCAGCCCTCAGTAGTCCATTTTTAGGAATCTTCAGTGATATTGTTGGACGTAAAGCCTCAACGATGGCCTTAATGGTGGTGTGGGTTGTAGTAGGCTATCTAGCAGTAAGTTTTTCACCGGGTTATTTGTGGATTGTTGTGTTAGTTGCCTTGGCTGAATTAGGATCAGTAGCCTGGCACCCACCAGCGATGGCTATAATGGCAGAACAATTCCCGGAGAAAAAAGGATTAGCCATATCTATTCACAGTTTGGGTGGTGCTATTTCAGGTGCACTAGCTCCTGTTTGTATGGGGTTTCTTTTAATTCATTTGTCGTGGCGAGTTACATTACAGGTAGTAGCTGCACCAATATTGTTGCTCACTTTACCGCTTTGGGTTTTACTCAAAAATGTACGGAGTACGACTGGTAGTATCGCGTCAGCCAGCGAATTATTTCAAGAGATCAGTCGTATGAAAACGGATCCATCTCTTATCGGCATTTTATTCGTGGCTGGATCTAATGCTATGATAAGAAATGCCTTAATCTCAATGGTTCCGCTGTATTTCGCTTATAGTTTGAACATGAATATTGGATTGATTGGTGTACACATGGGCATATTAACGTTATCAGGAGTGATAGCAACGCCTATTATGGGGATGTTCTCTGACAAATATGGAAGAAAACCTGTTCTGGCGACAGGAATGGCATTTATGGGTGTTGCGATAATCGTGATGACGACACAAACTGCTGTTGGAATTGGATTGATTCTCTCATTAATATCAATCGGGTTTTTTAATCAATCGCTTGAACCAGTACACGCAGCGACAATTTCTGATTTAACTCGAAAAGATGTTACAGCCACCGCCATGGGTATTTTAATGGCTAGCAGTGGTCTTATGGGAGCAATATCTCCTGTAGTGGCTGGTTTAACAGCTGACACAAAGGGATTTCAGATTGCCTTTATCTTAGTGGCGGTTGTATCTTTTTGTGCGGCGGGAGTCTCTATATTTTTACGAATACCACAAACAGATAAGGTAAAATTCGAACAAAAACCCTATCAAGGCATAAGTAAATGAAACTTGATATAAAAATTTGGGCTAGCTTGGCAACTTTTATCTCTGCGGCCGTGGCGCTTGTTTTGGGTGTAGGCGTATTATATCTGTTTGCTGCCTTTTTTGTACCTGCTAGCTGTTATGCTCCTGGTGAACCAGGGCGCCACAAAGCACTAGAAATATATGTGATGAATTTAGATGGAACACATATAGAGCGACTGACTGCAAGCGATAGTGGTGATGATTATCCTGCTTGGTCTCCTGATGGTAAAAAAATAGCCTTTATGTCTTGGCGAGATGGCAATGGCGAGATATATGTTATGGATGCTGATGGAGATAATCCAATTAGGCTTACAAATAACGAATTTGCTGGAGATGGACAACCTGCTTGGTCTCCTGATGGCAATAAAATAGCTTTTGTGTCCACTAGAGATGGCAATCGAGAAATATACACAATGAATGCTGACGGAACCCAGCAGCTACGTCTTACGTATGACAAACACGTTGATGCTTGGCCTGGTTGGTCTTCAGATGGAACGAAAATCATTTTCTCTAGTAATAGACACTCAATTCAAGGTTTTAGTCAAACGGATGTATATGTCATGAATGCTGATGGAAGTGAAGTTACACGACTCACACATGGAGTGTTAGGTGACTTTCAACCTGCCTGGTCTCCTGATGGCAGTAAAATAGCTTTTGTGACTCAGAAAGACAACAGTTTAGAGATATATGTGATGGACACAAACGGTGAGAATTTGATTCGCTTGACGGATCATCGTGCGTCTGACCAAAATCCAACTTGGTCTCCGGATGGAACACAGATAATATTCAGGTCTAACAGAGATGACTTCAAAAGCTCTGAATTATATGTGGTCAATGTAGATGGATCAAAGCTTCTTCGATTAACAAATAGTCCTGGTGACGATTGGCACCCAGCCTGGTCTCCAATGGGCGACAAAATACTTTTTGCATCAAATAGATCTAATGACGCTAACACTGAATTAGATTGGTGACCTAATCCATTTAAACAAGAGTATTTCTTGGCCTATATTCGAGTTAAATTAACTCCATGTTGATAATCAGTAAGGATACTATTCAGGGATTATACGCTGGATGGCTTGCTCCAACATCCAACCCTGGAGTTCATTCCCTGGCAAAGTCGCTCGCACCCAGCCTCTACGAGTTTCTAGTATGTTCAATTCTGTACCGTTGTGTAACGTGAATTCTGTAACATATTGTGGACTTGGGCCACTTAGTACGTTTACTTCATCTGCAATCACTACGGCTTCCTGTGGTATATTGTCTGAATACCAGTGACTTCCTAGTGAAATCATTCCCAATATTATCAATACAGATACAAATATTGATGCATAACGTATTAATTTGTACACTTTAGAAACACTGTAATGCATTAGGGCCATTAATAATATTACTAGTGTAATCCAAAACGATAAAGTTGCTATCGCTATTTCATCTGTGTGAAACCAATATTTCGAAAATCTTGCTATCCTTAATAATAGGTTTTTTTTATTTGATACTATCTGATCGATTGTTTGTGCTCGTGCTATATCTAGATTAGTTCTAATATCTGAGTCTCTAGGATCAATTAGTGATGCGCGTTTATAATTAAGAATTGCTAATCCAAGTTGACCTAGTTTGAAATAAGCATTTCCTAAGTTGTAATGTAGATTACTGTTTTGAATACCCTGATCCACCAAATGTTGATATAGGTTTGTAGCTTCAATGTATTTGCCATTTTCATACAATTGATTAGCCTTTACCATCACATCAACATTTGAAGATTGAGCTAATAAAACTGATTTGGGCATCAATATCAGAATTGCCATTAAAAATCCCAGGCACATGAATTTGGCTGTCATGTATTAAACTCCCGTTCTAAATCTGATATGACTTCATTTAATCTATTGAATAATTCTTCAGCATTTGTTTGCTGGTCAGTCGGAGTGAATTTTTCATTTTCGGCCGACATCATAAAAAGTTTTACGCGGTTTGATAACGAAGGATTGATTCCATTTGAGGAAAGCAAGTCTACTAAAGCTTCATGTGTAAGACCCGTTACTGATTGGGCGAGTTTATCATGAAGATATACACTCAAAATTTGAGTACATAAATCGAGAGGCTCTAAATTTTTTGTTTGTGCATAACCCAGTTTTCTCTGAGCGTTTTTATAAGCCCTTAAATTACGAATGTGTGAAGTGTTATGAGTTAATTGTTTTTTATGACGAACCCAAATGGTGTAAATTATCAATATTGCCAATAAACTTCCCCAGGCGATCCAGTAATTCTTTTGAAAAATCAAACCTTGACTAGCGTTTTCTAATCTGGTTGGCACGGGTTTGATATGCCTGATATCGTTTGCTAATCGCGCTACTGATGTTCTGGGTTTGATAGTTGAAGGTGTATTGGATTGATTAACCCCAGGGTTTATGTTCACAGAGATGCTTTTGGAAGAAGTCGTTACATATTCAGAAGTTACTGGATTCAGATAAGTATATTCGATGGCCGGGATAATGAATTCCCCCGCTGAGTCCGGTACTAGAATACGTTCATATATTCGACTTCCTGTTAGGCTTCCTTCTAACCAATTGGCGTAGTTGTCAAAAGCTGAATCAATGTTAACTGTTACTTCTCCATTGAAACTGCGCCAATTTTCTATATTTGGCCAAATTGGTTCAGGTAGTGCGTCAATATTTCCTGCTCCGATCAATTCGATGGTTAAAGTGATAGGTGAATTTACTGCACTTCTTGTGGTGTCTACTTCCGTTTTAATTATAAATTCTCCTACGGCTCCTGAGAAATTCTCTGGCGCATTACTTGGGTAAGATTTTACTTCCAATTGTTGTGGTTCAGTTTCCAAAATAATGTCTGATTCCAAAAGCATTCCAGGGATCACTACTTTTGTGGGTCCAATACTCGTTGGTCCATGCATGGTAGGAAAAAGAATCTTACGAACTTCATATACCTCATACATAGCACCGTTAATCAATGTGGTTCCTTGGACTTGGTCTGCTTCATGTTCGTTCCAGAAATTACTAAATGCGGGTAATTCGTAGGTAGTTCTTTGAAATCTATGCAGCAACGAATGATTTCTAGGTCGGTACAGACGAAAAGTATAATCTACTTGTTCTCCAATATATGGAGTTGAGTTAGTTATGGTGGCTTCAACAAAATAATCTTGATTAGACGACGTAGTTTTTGAACTGACTTCTTGTTGAGATCCAGAAGACTGAGATTTATATGCCCCAGTTGCTTGAGTAACATTAATTTTAATTGGTTGTGTATACGTAATTTGACCGTTTATGTTAACGCTTATAGGAGGGATTATTAAATCTCCGGTTTTGGTTGGTCTGAGTTCAAAGATGTAGATTGTTTCTGAAGTTGTTACCCCATTTATTACGCTAACACTAGATTTTGTACTTCTTTTGCCTATGTTAAACCCATCAAGTGTTGGCAATAGTGGTGTTGCCGTATCAGTTGAGGAGCTGATTATAATCGTTAACGTTGCTACTTCATTGGTTGTAAGGTTAGATTTATCAACTTGAGCCGAAACGAGTGGATTTTGAGCATGAATTTGCCCTGTTGATGAAATTACTACGACTGACATCACTAAACATATAATAATTTTGAGAGTTCTCATATTTATATGCTGCACTTAGATTTACCAATCCTGAGATGGAATGTTATCGGATGGTACATATTCTTGTTGTAAGTGTTCCTGTAAAGTATCTGTATTTTGAGCAATTGCTTCTAATAGACGTCTAGCCTGTTGTTCAGAAAGTGTTCCTGGAGAAACTTGCTCAACATTTGATTCTTCTGGTGGCATCTGATTGGATTCTTGTTCTTCTGGAGGATTTTGATTTTGTTGAGACTGGTTGTTTGTTTGAGGTTCTGATTGATTATTGTCTTGTTCGCCCTCTTCATTGCCTGTAGGAGGTTGTTGTTCTAGTGTTTCCAAGGCCAATTCTAAATTGTATTTTGCATCTTGATCTGTGGAATTCAATCTAAGAACATTTTTATATTCTTCAATAGCTTGCTGGAGTTGTTGTTTTTGGAAATAGATGTTGCCAAGATTGAAATGAGTATCTTGGAGTAGTTTATCATCTGAGATTTCAATTGTTTTTACCATTTGGTTTATTGCTTCGTCGTATCTATCTTGTCGGTAATAAGTATTGCCCGTGTTGTAATAAGGTTCCGGCATGTCGGGATTTTTTTCGTTGATTCTCATGTATGCATCGAGTGCATCTTGGAAATTCTGATTCGCGAATGCCTCGTTGCCATCTTGGTTTATCTGTGCTTCATTTGAATTACAAGCGAGCCCAAATAAAATCACACAGAACATGAATGCAGGCAATGAGCGAAATATGTTATTTACTATGAACATTTTAAGATCTAACATTCCATCGATGAACTAATTTCATACTACCATCCGGTATTAATTCTGTTAACACAAGTGCGATAAATGCTACAAGTAAAAAGATTTGAAATCGTTCGACTTGAAGTGTTTCAAATTGGCTTTCTAGTTTGTCTTTATCCAATCTCTCAAGATCAGACATCAGGTCTTTGATCGCATTATTGGTGGAATTGAATTGGTAATAATTACCACCTGTGATTGATGCAATTTCTTTTAAGGTATATTCATCTAGTTTCGACAATACAACCTCACCATTAAAGTCTTTTTTGTACCCAGTCAATATTCCTGCACTGTTGTACTGAGGTATTGGTTCTCCTAACGAAGAACCAATACCTAATGAATAAATTAATGTGTCATCTTTTGCAGCCTGCATAGCTGCCGATAGTGGGTCACCTTCTCCACCTTCTCCATCTGTAATAAGTACTATTACCTTTTGACTTGTTCTTTGAGTGTCGAATCCCTTCAAGGCTGTTCCTATGGCTTGTTCAATCGCGGTGCCTGGTCGAGATATAAGTTCAGGATTAGAGTTTTCTAAGAACATTCGTGCAGTTGAGTGGTCACTTGTCATCGGCAATTGTATGAAGCTGTCACCAGCAAATAGAACTAATCCTATTTCTGATCCAGAAAGTCTGTTCATTAAGTCTAGAACTTCTAGTTTTGCGCGGGACAAACGATTTGGCTGTATATCCTCAGCCAACATACTCTGAGAAATATCCAAGGCGACCATTATTTGAATGCCCTTTCGTTCGACCATATTTAATTGAGATCCCCATTGCGGCCTAGATAGAGCAACAATGATAAATACAAAAGATATGAACCAGAGTAATGCTTTGTAATTCCGTCCTTTTCTGTTGATGGTTGGAGTTAATCTTTTCAGTAATGAGATATCACCTAATTTGTTCATGTCTGTTTTTCTAATATGAGTCGTCCATTTAATGAATAACATAAGTACAGGCATCAACACTAGAAGGTATAGGATTTGTGGTTCTGCGAAAGTCATGGAATTTTCCTCAGATACGTATTGCTCAATCCCAATGACGATAATATCAGGATCAATGCTGGAATTAAAAACCAGTGTGCCAACTCGGTGTGGTTGCCGTAGATAAATACATCTAGTTCGGATGTTTCAAGTTTGTCAATCTCATTGTAGATTTGCTTTAGCCCCTCAGTGTCTATTGCACGAAAATAACGCCCCCCAGTGATGTCGGCGATATGTTGTAGAGTTGCTTCATCAAGCTCGCTTTCTTGGTAAACGATTTGTTCTCCTAATAATGGATCTTGAATTACTACCGGAACTAAGCCTGTACGGCCTGCACCTATGGTATAAAGTTTGATGTTAAGCGCTTCAATTGCTGTTGCTGCTGTCAATGGATCTATTGCTCCTGCATTGTTTACGCCATCCGTAAGTAAAATTATCACTTTATTAGCTGCGGGAGAATCCTTAAGCATGTTGGCTGCATTGGCAAGGCCAAGGCCAATAGCTGTCCCGTCTTTGATATTGAGGTTAGTTGCTACATCTAATTCTTCGACCAATCGTAATAACACACCATGGTCAAGAGTTAGAGGACTCTGAATAAATGCAGATTTAGCAAAGACCACTAAGCCAAGGCGATCATGTTTACGGTCATTTATGAAGTCATGGACCACTTCTTTGGAAGCCTGCAGTTTGTTTTTCGGCATAAAATCTAGAGAAGCCATACTGCTGGAGATATCCAGTGCCAGAACCATATCTATACCTTCACCTGTTACTAATTCTCGGGCTTCACTTATTTGTGGTCTAGCTAGAGCTACTATAACTAATGTAATGGCAATCAAGCGAAGGTATGGCAATAACCTAAACATGGTTAATCGAAATGAGGTAACGTGTCTTCGAGTTAGATTAATGTTGGAGTAACGTACACCTACTGGTGTAAAGCGGCCACTTGGCCACAGTGGCAGTATGGCTAGGAAGGGAATAATAACCAGTAGTAGAAGAATCCATGGTGAAGCAAATCCAAGGGTCAACTGATTTCCTCCTCGACAATTTTAGCATTGGTTATATTCGATTCAGATTGTTTTATGGGTTGAGTTAGTATAACTAGATTGTGGATATCATTAAGTAGTTCTTGGGCGGCCTTCTCGTCAGGAACTAATCTGGCGAATTTCACGAGATCACAATCTCTTAAAATGCCTATTGCATGCCTAGCATGTGTGCTAGTAATAGGGACATGAATGAGCTCAATACGTAATTCCTCTGTTGTTTGGTCTAAGGCTTCAACTTTATACATACCACACAAATATCGACGTAATGCTTCAGACGCCAATGTGTAGTGAGTTTTAAATTGTTGTTGCATAAGTAATTGCATACTACGAATTTCAGATATGTCATCAAGTATTCTCTCGTAAGGAGTACGGATATCAGGCATAGATAAACTAACATTTTGAACATCCTTAGATTTTTTGAATCGTATGTATAGTCTCCATGCTACTAATACAACTAATAATATTAATATCGTTGGTATTACAATCCAGGGCCAAAGAGGAGGAAATGGTAAATTGGCCTGAGATTTAATGTCACGTAAAGTGAGATCATCTTCGTCCAAAATGGATATGACAGACAATGATAGTTTAGGAACAGATTTATTAATAGCATTTTGGTTATTATCAAGTAACGTGAGCGTCAATTCAGGAATTTCGAATGTACCAAGAGAGAATAGACTCACGTCAATAGTTTGAATAGTGTTTGCAGTTGAATTTTGATTGTATATGACTTCTGAGTTAGATTGTGAACGTACCTCAAATTCGCCCCATTCTTGTGGGAGATTTGGAATGATCACTCTATATTCGGTTGGATGTGTAACTGTGAGTGATAACGTCACTATATCTCCAACAAACATCTCGTTTTTTGAAGGAGTTAACTCAACAATCACGTTTTCCTGTGCATTAATTTGAACAGCCCACAATTGTGGTAATAATAAAATACAAACAGCGATAAAAAATCTAAACTTGTCTAAGGGTTTACACCCCAAAACCATCGGAATATTTTTAATTACTTCGAATTGCATGGCATGAAATGTAATCTATTTAAGATAAGCTCGTCATAACGTTTATGGCTCTATTACGTTGTTGCACGTCGAGTGGTTTTAGCCAGGCGTCGGGATCGCTTTTGAAAAAACAACAAAAGCTCAGACATATATTCATGGTTAGTTTTTACTTGAATTCTATCTACTCCCGCAGATAATAAAGCTTGCCTCTTATTCTCTTCGAATAATTGTTGTTGTTGTATAAAATTTGCTCGCCACGATGCGTCACTACTGTCCAACCAAGTTAACTCTTCCAATTCAGCATCTTCCAGGGCCATAATGCCGATATCAGGAATTTCTGATTCCATTGGGTCTTGTAAATCAATTGCTACAACATCGTGCCGACGGTTAGTTAAGTAGAGGGGCTTATAGTATGCTTTTGAATCGTCAATGAAATCCGATATTAGAAAAACAATACTGCGTCTTTTTAGAACTCGAGCAATGGTTTCCAGTGCTACGCCAATATTCGTGCCTTTATTATTAGGTTGAAATGACAGCATGTCACGAATTAGACGTGTAAGGTGGCGCCGTCCTTTGCGTGGCGGGATTAAAAGTTCTACTGTGTCTGTGAACATTAACAGACCCACTTTATCGTTGCTTGTAGTTGCAGCCAGAGATAATACAGAAGCTAGTTCGGCTGCTAGTTCTCTTTTGAAACGATTAAATGTTCCGAATTCTCCAGAAGCACTGGCGTCAACTACTAACATTACTGTTAATTCTTTTTCTTCAATATGTCGCTTTACGTATAAAGATCCCGTTCTTGCTGAGACGTTCCAGTCGATCATTCTAACTTCATCGCCTTCTTGATAAGGACGAACTTCACTGAATTCAATCCCATGTCCCTTGAAAACAGCATGATAACGACCAGCGAATGTATTATTAACTAGATGCCTGGTAAGTATCTCTATGTAACGTGTTTTGCGGACAAGTTCTTGAGACAACATTTCAAGGGACTTCTATATCGTTAAGTATGTTTTGGACGATGTTTTCGCTGGTGATTTCTTCAGCTTCAGCTTCGTATGTGGTAATTACTCGATGTCTTAAAATGTCGGGAGCAATTTGCTTAATATCTTCTGGCGTAACGTAGCCCCTTCCTTTTAAGAATGCGTGGGCGCGCGCTGCACTAATCATATATATACTTGCTCTTGGTGAGGCACCGTAAGATATAAGATGACTTAATTGAGCGAGTCCATTTTGCTCAGGGTTTCTGGTTGCTAAAACTATGTCCAATACGTATTCTTTAATTTTTTTATCAACATATATTTCATTTGTTACATCACGGGCGTGTTCGATTTGAGTCGGTGTAATTACAGAGTTAACTGATGGTAGCGTTGCACCAGCCATACGTTCGATGATGGCTAATTCGTGATCTCTGCTTGGATAATCTACGAGAACCTTCAACATGAATCTGTCGAGCTGTGCTTCGGGCAGTGGATATGTGCCCTCCTGTTCGATGGGGTTTTGTGTGGCCATAACTAGGAATGGGTTGTCCATTGGGTAAGTATTGTCGCCAATGGTGACTTGACGTTCTTGCATTGCTTCTAGTAAAGCACTTTGTACTTTCGCTGGAGCTCGATTCACTTCATCAGCCAGTACAATATTGGAGAAAATAGGTCCTTTATGAACACTGAACTCGGTGGTTTTAGGGTTGTATACGCGAGTTCCTATTAAATCAGCAGGCAATAAATCTGGTGTAAATTGTAAACGGGCGAAGTCAACATTTATTGTCTGGGCTAAAGTGTTCACTAGGAGTGTTTTTGCTAGTCCAGGTACGCCTTCAAGAAGAATATGCCCGTTTGCTAATAAGGCTACCAATGTTCTATCTATCAGAGCTTCTTGCCCTACGATTACCTTCCTGATTTCATTCACTATGTCATGGAAAATCAGGGCTTCTTTTTCTACTTGTTGGTTAAGTTTTTGAATACCACTATTTTGCATTATGGAAATCCTTCACGATACTGTTTTAAACTGACTTGATATACTCGCAAGATACCTTGCGAGTATATCAATAAAGGAGGAGATTGGTTGTTCATAGAACCAGTGTAAAGCTCGTTTAATTTACCAACTTTCCTTGAGAAATTTCTGTGGAATGACTAAGAATTTATTAAGAATTGCAAATTTATGTATAATCTAATTTGTTTCATTTAGCGATGTCTAGGTTTATTTTGTGAGTGATGATTTGTTCTAACTAAAATATTGGCAAGAAGAAGTAATGTTACTCTATATGTAGTAAGGAGGAAATATTTAATGACAAAAGCAACACAATTAAGAAAACTTGTAAATGATTCGGGAATCATTGTCTTACCAGGAGCCCATGATGTTCTCTCGGCGAAGTTAATCGAACAAGCAGGATTTTCGGTGGTTTTTACGTCTGGATTCGGTCTTTCAGCATCTGTTTTAGGATTGCCTGACATTGGTCTTTTGACAGCTACAGAATCATTGGATAGCGTGCGCCGTATAGCTGGAGCCACAACTGTTCCTGTCGTGGCTGACATGGATACGGGATATGGTAATCCGTTAAATGTCGTTCGAACTGTTCAAGAAGCCGTGAACTTGGGTGTGGGAGGTATTATATTAGAAGATCAACTTTGGCCAAAAAAATGTGGACATATGGAAAACAAGACTGTCATACCTGTACATGATCAAGTAGAAAAATTGAGAGCTGCAGTATATGCCAAAGGAAGTCATGATTTAGTTATTATTGCCCGAACCGATGCACGTGGGCCATTAGGGCTGGAAGATGCAATTAAAAGAGGGCACGCTTACGTGGAAGCTGGCGCCGATGTCATATTCATAGAAGCCCCACAGTCTGTAGATGAACTTAGAGCTATTGCTAATGCATTTAATGACATTCCTCTTTTTGCAAATATGATAGAGGGTGGGAAAACTCCATTCCTTTCATCAAAAGAATTAGAACAATTGGGATACAAGATGGTGGTGTATCCTCTATCAGGGCTATTTGCGATGACCAAGGCGATTCAAGACATGACAGAATGTCTTAAATCTACTGGAACAACTGCTTCTTATGACCGTATGGTAACTTTCAAACAATTCGAACACATTATTGATGCCCAATATTACCGTGATATCGAAAAACGTTTTGCAATCACAAAATAATCATAAATAATCCATTCACTTTGAACGGTTAATCATCCATGATTGATTAAAATGAACACTCAAAAGATTCCTAAGGAAATACACAAGAAAGTTTATGTGGGATTTAGATCTAAGGATATTAGCTCTAAAAGTTCAGTTGTTGTAATGCAGAATGGAAGATCAAGAAATTTATCACCTCGATTGGATATCAAGGATTATTCGTCAGATGGGCTTGAATGGGGGTACGGTAATAATGGACTTGCTCAGTTAAGCTTAGCAATACTGGCGGATTTTACTGGAAATGACAAATATGCGCTTAAACATCATTATTGGTTCAAGTTAGAGATTATGTCGAAAATGCCCTGGGATCACTGGAATCTCACTGCAGAACAGATTAGAAATTGGATTAGCCAACATCATCCACTGTGATTAGCCGTAATTATTGTTCTTGATAGGAGCGCCGTAGATATGTCGATAGGTTTGGGATTGAAACAAAAGTTGTGTGCTGATATCCTCTACCAGAGACTAGTTTGGTTATAAGATGTGTTGCGAAATATGATATGAGGTTGAGATGGTGCACCAATGCTTGATGCAAGTTGTGGTCACTTCTGATAAATCTAAATATAACAATAGTGACGAGGCTATGATTGTAGTACATGCAAATGATCACATCGGACCGGTTGAAGGCGTTGATGTCAGAGCCATGGTGACGGCTTCTAATGGATTAAAACAAGTAGGCGTTTCTATCACAAGATCGGATGGTAAAGGGACTATACCGTATAAAGTTGATTTGGATAGTGGAGGAGCAGGTATTTATGTGGTAGATGCTACGGCATGGAAGACTGGATTTGATGTGGGGCAAGGATCGACATCTTTCAAGGTGATTAACTAGCTTTGTGGTAAATAGACTCACTGAGGATTTAGGTGAGAACGTATTTCTAATACATCTGAATATAAAAGGCAATAATGGTGTAGCGGAGAGATTTAACACCTCTCCGCTACACTATAAATGAAAAGGGAGTAAATGAAGTATGGCACAAACAAATGATGAAAAAGTTAACGTGGGAGAATCTCAAATTGCATCTCATTGGAAGGAAGAAGAAGTTATAGAACCCAGTGATGAATTTATAGCACAGGCAAATATGTCTGACCCAACAATTACTCAACGGTTTACTCCTAAGACATTTCCAGATAGTTATCGTGAGTATGCTGACATGCTGAGTTGGGATGAAAAATGGCATACGACTCTAGACACATCGAATCCTCCTTTTTGGAATTGGTGGGTAGGAGGCAAGCTGAATGCCAGCTATAACTGTGTCGACAGACATCTTGATAGGTATGGTAATAAAGCTGCTTTTATTTGGGTGTCGGAAATGGAACATGAACCCGACCGAGTTATTACCTATAGAGAGCTATATGTTCAGGTCAACGAATTTGCTGCTTTGCTTCGAGATTTCTGTGGAGTGAAAGCAGGCGATAGAGTTACTTTGCATATGCCTATGACACCAGAACTTCCCATAACGATGTTAGCATTAGCCAGGTTGGGTGTCGTGCATTCACAAGTATTCGGTGGATTCAGTGGCGCTGCGTGTGGCGACAGAATAGTTGATTCTGAGAGCAGAATTTTGATTACAGTTGATGGCTATTATCGTAATGGAACTCTCTTGGATCATAAAGTAAAGGCAGATGAGGCTGTTTCAAGAGCTGAAAAAGACGGACAGAAGATAGACAAAGTTCTTGTGTGGCGAAGATATCCAGATAAATATTCGTCTGATACGCCGATGATTGACGGACGAGACTATTTTGTCGAAGATCTTCTTACAGACTATCGCGGGAATAGAGTCAAGCCTGAGTCTATGCCATCAGATGCACCACTCTTTTTGATGTACACTAGTGGGACAACCGCTAAACCTAAAGGCTGCCAACATAGTACAGGTGGATATATGTCTTATGTTGCTGGAACATCTAAGTATTATCAGGATATACACCCCGAAGATGTATATTGGTGTTTTGCTGACATAGGGTGGATAACAGGTCATTCATATATAGTATACGGGCCACTTGCCGTGGCAGCTACCAGCGTGATTTATGAAGGAGTACCAACATATCCAGATCCAGGACGGCCTTGGCGAATTGCAGAGCGTTTAGGAGTTAATATTTTCCATACTGCTCCGACAACTATCCGTATGCTCAGAAAATCAGGACCTGATGAACCTGCTAAATATAACTACAATTTCAAACACATGACTACGGTTGGAGAACCAATTGAGCCAGAGGTGTGGAGATGGTACTACGAAGTTGTTGGCAAGAAAAAAGCAGTTATTGTCGATACGTATTGGCAAACAGAAACAGGAGGTTTTCTTGGCACCACACTTCCAGCAGTTCAAGCTATGAAGCCTGGAAGTTGTGGCCCGGGAGCATTGGGTATTGAATTTGTTGTGTATGATGATGATGGCAATGAAGTAGCAGATGACCGTGCCGGGAATATATGCGTTGCTAATCCATGGCCAGGGAGGATGCAAACTATATACGGAGACCCAGATCGCTTTATTGAAACATATTTTGGTAAGTATGCTAAAAAAGACAGTAAGGATTGGCGAGATTGGCCGTATGTTACTGGTGATGGAGGAACTAAGTCATCTGACGGCTATCTAAGAGTTGTAGGACGCGTTGATGATGTCATTAACGTCGCTGGACATAGACTTGGCACCAAAGAACTGGAATCAGCTGCACTCACCGTCGATGAAATTAGTGAAGCTGCGGCTGTTCCTGCTTATGATGAACTAAAAGGCCGCGTTCCAGAAATGTATGTATCCTTAAAGCCAGGAAATGAATCTAATGTCGAAATAGAAAATAAAGTCAAACAAGCAATAAACGAGATAATTGGTCCAATTGCTAGGCCTACACATGTGTGGGTGACTAGTGATTTACCAAAAACGCGTTCGGGTAAGATTATGCGAAGAGTTATTGCCTCCATATCTAACTTCATTGATGTGGGTGATACTACAACATTGGCTAATCCAGAGGTTGTAGATGAGATACGTAAAGATGTACAAGGTGCAAAAATCAAGTTAGGGAAAGTCCCTCAGGGCGTTTCAAAAGAGGTTGAAGAGGAATTGAGCAAATTTGGAGAAGAATAACCCAATATGTACAAATATAATTATTATAGTTATTTAGTATATGATTGGTTTGGCAAAAGAGTAAGTTTATAAAGGGAAGAGTTTTTATGTTTAGTTGATACGCTGACAAGATGTTTATGTAACAGCAATTGACTGAGGGAGTTTGATATGAAATTTATAGTTATGTTGGTAACAATGGCCATGTTGACCGTTGCTTGTGGTAGTGATACTGAAGAATCTACAGTTGCCTCTTCAGTGTCTACAACTACACAATCTAGTGTGGTCGTAGAAGAAGAACCCGTAGAAGTAGAAGTTATGCTTAAATCAGATCCAGATTCCGAAGAAGGAGCAATTGAATTTATTGCGAATGATTTCTGGGAATATGTTCAAGAATGGGATAAACTCGAGGCATTATTTTTGCTGGATACCGATTATAAAGATGCAAGAGGGGTATACATCAATCAGGCGATAGGCAAACTAAAGTATTTCCGTATCTTAGTGGTTTTAAAGGATGTTAGTGCTGCCACAATTACTGCTCCTGGTGAAGCTGAAATGTCAATTTTGTATGGAGAAAAACCAGTTCATATGGATGAGCCGCCTGAATTTTTCCCCATGAACATGACTTTCCGGAAAGTTGATGATGAGTGGAAAATAACTTTTGTAGAATTTGAAACGGAAACTGATACAAACTGGACTGATCTTACAGACGGAAGTTAAATCATTCCAGGGTTATTTTTTTCAAGACTCGAAGAGATTCTGATGTTGAGTAGGTGGAATATTGTTCTAAGTGGTTTTTTCCCGTCTTAGTTAACGTCAACAATACGAAGGCTCTCTCTATGTTTGGCATTTTGTGCCGTATGTAGAGAGAGCCTTCGTATTTATCTCAACCTTTTAAATTCCTATTATGGTTTAGGCGGAGGCGTATATTCCTGAGCTGGCGCAGCAGGCGCTGTTGGCGGAGCAGGCGGAGGCGCGGATTCCTGAGCTGGAGCAGGAGAATATTCCTGAGCTGGAGCAGGCGCGGATTACTAAGATGAAGAAGGATCTTAAGAATAAGAAGAAGCAGG
>CAZSCD010000055.1:0-3434 GCA_964605345.1 uncultured Dehalococcoidia bacterium | reverse complement strand
AGAACCGATTTTTCCTAAATTATCATCCAGAAAGCCAACAATTTGGTAATCATCCACATAATTACTGAGTATTTCCCGAGCAATTTTTTCGCCAGTATTACCTGCACCAATCAACAACAATCTCTTTTTAGCTATACTACCATTTTTAATTTTATTTTGAACTGTTACAACTGCTTGGGAATAATATAGCCGGACACTGATACGCACCAAGCCAACTGATCCTGCTGTAAATATAAAATCCAGTAATAGAATTGAAGGTGGTATTACGCGAAAAAAAGGTATTACCAAAAATACTGTATTAAGGATTAAAGCTGAAATAATTGTTGCTTTTACTACAGTAACCAGATCCCAAATACTAGTGTAACGGTACATACCACGGTACAGTCCAAAAAAGTAGAAAACAAATAATTTAACTGGCAGCGCCCATAGTAAATAAAGACCAAGACTAGTGAAAATTTCGGTAGGGATCTGGAAATCATGGCGCAGTAAAAAGGCCAAAAATAAACTAAATATTATGACCCCTATATCATATAACACTATGAGATATTTATACTGTATGCCAGGTACTCTGATATTTACCATAATTTTAGTTTAGTTTATTAAACTCCAATAATTGTTTTTGATTGAATATAGTAATAATAGTGCCATAATACACAAAAAAGAAAGATGGAGTATAATATCATATTATCAATAAATACTTTAATTTATATATTAAATCCAATGCCCATAATCAATATAATATTTAAATAAAAACTTCCTCCATCGATACTATTAAAGTCCTTCATCGAACCAAATTGAAATAAACCGTATTTATGATAAATGGAAATTTCTGGAGAAAAATAAGTATGATAATCAACAGGCGCAGAAGGATGCTCAGATTTACCATATTGATCATAATCTGATTCCAAAGTAAGACTTCCTTTTTCAAGATATGTAATTTTGGTGGATAATCGAATTTTATCATTTTGCCAATAATCAATTAGAAAATTAAGAGATTCGCAGTCAGGCCCATATTTATATCCAATAGGGATATTTCGGTCTTCCCAATTAGTAAACCATCCTCTCGTTATGTATGTATTCCCGAAAATCCTTGTATATTCAAATTCGAACGTGGTCAAAAGTGAAAATATTTTAAATAAGCCATCTGCACCAATCTTATAAGCTAAAGCATCTGGAATTTCGCCTCGATTTTCTAATGTTATTTGGAAATCATCAACAAAAAATTCAAAAAATATTGAAAATGGCTTATTAAATACATATCGACCATCAAAAAATATCATAGCATTATCTTGATCAAGTCCATCCCAAGGATAATGGCCGGTTTCTTTTTCCAGATCAGCAAAAAAAGTTGGAACAAATGGATTCAAATAGTATAACTCTAATGATCGATCTAAACCAGTATATAGGATTAAATCACCTAAGCTAAGAATAAATTTTTCTGATTCTGACACATAAGTTAATTTTTTACCACCAATAAAGCGTTTAAATCTTCCAATAGAATCAGCTTTTGCTGAATGTAATTGACCTGCAAACATTGTGTAGGTTAATCTGCCAGATTTTAATTGATATTTAAAGTAATCAAATGGTGGTGAGTCCCCAGATATTATAATAGAGGATTCCCAGGATTGTCCCCACCAAAGTGGTGCTCTACCTACCTGAAAAGTAAAATATTCTGAATCATATTCAATTAATGCTGTTTGAAAGCGACCGGACATATTTAACCGACTGTATTTTTCCCCAATTAAGAGTTCACCATACATATCATTTACCACTAATGGTTCTGCTGTTAATGAAAATTTATCAAAATTATAATAGGCCCAAAAACTAGTCTTAAACTCTGGTGTATTATTCCAAATCTTAAAACTTGGCAATACTCTGGAGTAAAAGTTCTTCTGAAAGTCAGAATAAGGAAAATTATTAAATATATCCTTCTTAAATGGATATGGACTTTTATAAATGCTCAATTCATGACTTAACCGAAATTCATATCTAAGAAATTCATATACTATATCATTCCTTGGAATAATTTGAGCTGCAAGGCAACTATAGATTAGAAATATTAGATGATACTTTATAATTCTTAGCATAGTCAAATATTTAATTATTAATAAATAAATAATATTTTATTGAAATAATTAAGGAATTTTACAAATAATATCAGTGGACCCAGGGGGTGGATGGGGAATAAGTTTCTTTTTCCGACCTGCAACTTCAATCAGTTCTGAAGGTGCACTAAAATTATTTAATATCCTGACTACAGTTAGTATTGCCTTGCGGCGACTAAAAATCGATAAAACCGTAGTTAATATTAATTTCATATCTAATAAAAAAGAAATATTCTCAATATAAAATAATCCTAGCCTGCTTTTCCAAGGTCTGATAAGCTGATTATAATCTAAATCGGGATCTTGACTGCCTTCCAATATTTTACCTTCATCAGAAAAAATAATTGAAGAAAAGTCTGTGATACCAGGTTTCTCATTCAACAATTTTTTCTCCTCTTTTGTATATAACAAAACATCGCTTTCCACTTGTGGCCTAGGGCCAACTAAACTCATTTTACCCATTAAAACATTTAGTAATTGGGTTATTTCATCTAATTTGTAACGTCTTATAATTCCACCTAATATGGTTATCCGTTTATCATCATTAGATGTCGAATCAACGCCTGTTTTATCCGCATTTATAACCATGCTACGTAGCTTTATCATCATAAATAAAACACCATTTTTTCCAACTCTAGGAGCAATATAAAATGGCGAGTGCCAATCCTGTAGCCATACCAGTAACATGAATAAAAGAATAATTGGTGCTAAGAGCAGAAGACCAATGATTGATACTAGAAAATCAAATATTCGTTTAGTCATCTAAGATTGTTAGAACTTTTTGATATATAGAATTACTATCAAGACCGTACTGTTTTCTAAGATATTTTTGGGATCCAACTATACTTGAAAAACCAGCATCTAACCCTATAGATTGAAACTTTTTATTATTTATACCATTATTGTTTAACACTTCTGACACCGCACTACCAAGTCCACCATAAACTGTATGTTCCTCTACAGTCACAATTACATCATAATCTACAAGGGCTTTTAGCATTGCATTTTGATTAATTGGCTTTATTGTATGCATGCTAAGAACACCTGTAGCTATTCCATCTTTGTCTAATCTTTCTGCCGCAAATAACACCTCCTCAAGTATTCCACCTGTTACAATTATTATACAGTTAAATCCTTCTTTTAGGATTCTAGGTTTACCAATCTCAAATTTCTCATTTTCATATATGGGTGTATCTACACCCACAGATTTATCAAGACGAAGATAACAAGTGCCTGGATGGTTAATGATTTGTTTTGTTAGTTCTTCTACCTCCCAATGCCCACATGGTGAAAACACGCTGATTTCTGGTATGCTACGCATTATAGCTA
>CAZSCD010000054.1:0-29154 GCA_964605345.1 uncultured Dehalococcoidia bacterium | reverse complement strand
GGATTACCACCAAGCATGATATCAGTTCCTCTGCCTGCCATATTGGTTGCTACTGTAACTGCCCCAGGTCTTCCAGCTTCTGCAATTATATTAGCTTCACGAGCATGTTGTTTAGCGTTTAGTACTTCGTGTGGTGTACCTTGATGTTTCAACATTTTGCTAAGCATCTCAGATTTGTTTATGTCAGTTGTTCCGATTAATACTGGTTGCCCAATTTGGTGACGCCGATTGATTTCTTTAACCACGGCCTTAAATTTAGATTTTTCATCTTTGTATATCAGATCTGGAGAATCTTCACGAAGCATGGGCATATTTGTTGGAATTTCTATAACTTCTAGTCCATAAATTTTCCAGAATTCTTCTGCTTCTGTAGCTGCTGTTCCTGTCATGCCCGATAGTTTGCCATAAAGGCGAAAATAATTTTGCAAGGTTACTGTGGCATAAGTTATACTCTCGCGTTGTACTTGTTGTCCTTCTTTAGCTTCAATAGCTTGGTGTAATCCATCAGAATATCTACGCCCAAGCATTAGCCGTCCAGTAAACTCGTCTACTAGAACTACTTCTCCATCTTTGACTACGTAGTCTTTATCTCTTTGAAATATGGCTTGAGCCTTCAGGGCGTTTTCTACGAAATGAACAAGCTCGAAATTTGAAGCATCGTATAGATTATTAATACGAAGTAAGTTTTCGAGTTTGTTAATCCCATCATTGGTTAATGATACCGTACGATGTTTTTCGTCCACTGTGTAATCAATGTCATGAGTAATGCTTTGTGCTACTTTGGCGAATTTATAGTATTCTTTTGGTGGGTGTTCCGCAGGGCCACTAATGATTAAAGGTGTTCGTGCTTCATCTATCAAAATATTGTCAACTTCATCGACAATTCCGAAAGACAATTTACGTTGGACTCTCTGAGATAAATCAACAACCATATTGTCTCTTAAATAGTCAAATCCGAATTCATTGTTAGTGCCATAGGTAATGTCAGCTAAATAGGCTGTGGTACGGTTTACAGATCGCAGATTACCGAGGCCTTGTTTAGGATTTGTAGGAGCTGGATCATATAAATATCCAGTGTCGTGTTGAAGTACGCCTACCGATACTCCCAACAATTCGAATATTGCGCCCATCCATTGGGCATCCCTACGAGCTAAATAATCATTTACTGTGACAATGTGGACACCATCACCAGTTAGAGAGTTTAAATAAGCCGGCAATGTTGATACTAATGTCTTGCCTTCACCAGTTTTCATCTCGGCTATTTTCCCCTGATGAAGGACTAGCCCTCCAATTAATTGTACGTCGAAATGTCTTTGTCCTAGGGTCCGTTTTGCTGCTTCTCGTACCGTTGCAAAAGCTTCAGGTAGTATAGTTTCAAGTTTTTCCCCACTACTAAATCTTGCCTTGAACTCTTCAGTTTTCGCAGCTAACTTTTCGGTAGACAATTCTTCTATTTGTTTTTCAAGGGAATTTATTTTGTTGATAGTATCGGTCATTTTTTTGATGACCGCTTCATTGGAAAACCCAAGAAATTTTGTAAGACCTTTAAACATTGAATTTACGTTACCTTCAAAACAAAGTAAACAACTATTGATTACTTTGTTGTACAAATAACACGTGTGAATTATTGCATTAAATGTGCGGTTTTGAGTGTTTTAATGTGCAAAGTTTTTATCATTTGAGGACACCTGATTGGGGAATTAGCTTATGACTCAAACAGCGCGCCAACAGATAAGCCTTTATGAATGCGATGTATAGCCTCTCCTAGAAGTGTTGCTATAGAAAGCACTGTAGTTTTGGTTCCTATTTTTTCGTTACTAACAGGCAGAGTATCTGTCACAACAAATTCTTTAATAACACTGTTTTCTATTAGTGTAGCACTGTTACCTGAAAGTACTGGATGAGTAACGCAACAGTATATATCCCCAGAACCATGTGCCTTTAAGGCTTCGGCAGCCGCAATGACTGTGCCTCCTGTGCCTACTTCATCATCTACGATGACGGCAGTTTTACCTTTCACATCACCTATTAGATTTACTGCTTCGACTCGATCGTCATTTCCAAGTCTGTGTTTCTCAATAATTGCTATAGGAGACCCCAAAATACGTGCTGTGTCGCGTGCACGTTTAGCATCTCCAACATCCGTGGCCACCACCACCGAATTTTTGAGCTTCAGGTCTTTATAGTAATTAGCTAAAACTGGTATAGCTGTTAACTCGTCTACAGGAATATTAAAAAATCCTTGAATTTGACCTGCATGTAGATCAACGGTTAAAAGACGATCAGCACCAGCTACAGTAATTAAATTTGCTATTAATCTGGCAGTTATTGGGACACGAGGTTGGTCTTTCTTGTCACTTCTACCATATGAGTAGTAAGGAATAACCGCGGTGATACGTCCAGCAGAAGCTCTACGGGCTGCGTCTATCATAATTAGTAATTCCATTAGATGGTCGTTGACTGGGGTTGAAATAGGTTGTACAAGAAAGACATCACGTTCGCGTATATTTTCATGAATGCGTACAAATGTGTTATCGTTGCTAAATTTGAAAACATCACAGCTTCCAGGTTTAACTCCCAAATATGAACTTATGTCCACAATAAGGTTTTTATGTGCATTGCCACCGAATATTTTTAGGTCTTCAAATAGAGGCATATCTCTTCCTGATATTTTACGAGTCAGAGTACTCAATAGGGTTGTTGATTTAGGTAGTCTTTCAGATAAATTGACTGCGTCCGCATTATAACACAACCTTTGGGAGTAACCCGTAAAACAAAAAACGTGTTTAATGTGAATCAGTTAAATTTGAGTGAATTATCTTTGAATCAAGTCCGAGGAATTTCGTGAATATTGAAGATATCTTAAACATGATAGATCTGAATATTCCCAGTCATAGTATTTTAACCGATATGAGAATACTGATATACTGGATTTCCTAGTTGCGTTGTTGTGTGTATATGCACATAGGATATACATATCCTTACCACTATTAATTTTATTTATAATAGTAAAGAGTTTATTTAGGATTTGATTTAGGAGGTTTGACAATGCGTGTTGGTAATAGTAATGCCATGTATGAGTGGGTTGATGATTGGGCAAAGATTCCTGATACCCAAAGTGCAAGAGAAGGATGGGCACATCATGGAATAGTAGTTTCTCAGTCTGGGAACATTGTAGCGTTTCATCAATCCGACCCCACAGTCCTTATATTTGATAGAAATGGCAATTTGGAATGTTCGTGGGATATTGGATTGAAAGAAGCACATGGTATGACCCTTGTTAACAACTTGGAATCAGAATATTTATGGATGTCGGATAACATTTCTGGAAAAGTACTCAAAACGACTCTACAAGGAACAATTGTTATGAGTCTTGCTGATCCAGATATTCCTGTGTACATTTCTGGGAAATACGCTCCCACTGATGTATTAGTAAATGAAGAAATGCATGGAGGTAATGGTGATATTTGGGTTGCTGACGGGTATGGAGAAAATTATGTTCATCGTTATGATATAGATGGTAACTACTTGAATAGTATTAATGGTGAAGAAGGTAGCGCAGGTGCATTCAACTGCCCACATGGCATATGGATTGACCGACGGAAACATGATGCTGAATTGTATGTTGCAGACCGAGGGAATCAACGTGTCCAAGTATATGACTTAGAAGGCCGATTCAAACGAGTTTTTGGAGAAGGATATCTTTCTAGTCCGAGCGCCTTTGTTAGTGATGGTAATCGTCTAATTGTTGCAGAGTTAAATGCTAGACTTGCCGTTTTAGATCTTGATGACAATCTTATATGTTACTTAGGAGACAATGAGAATATTACAGAAGTTGATGGGTGGCCGAATGTCTCACCAGAATTTATCGAGCCTGGCAAATTTAATAGCCCTCATGGTATTGCGGCTGATGAAAATGGAAACATATATGTGGCGGAATGGCTTATTGGAGGAAGGATAACTAAGTTAGCCAAAATTTGTTAAAACATATTTGAATATGAGTGTACAACGAAATCCGTCTTAATCAGATATTTATTGATATAAAATCCAGAGGTTTTGATATGTCGAATATAGTTGATCGTTATCGAGACAAATTCCAAAAATCTGGCGAGATGTTTCAATTAGGTAAAAACGTCATACCTGGAGGAGGCCATCAATCACGTACCGTTTATCCTTACCCGGTATATATTGAAAAAGGGGAAGGGTCTCTAAAGTGGGATGTAGATGGTAATCAGCTAATTGATTATATGATGGGCTACGGTGCACTCATATTAGGACATTCTCATCCTAAGGTAACAGAAGCAGTTAGACGGAAATTGTCTCAAGGCACACACATGGGGTCAGCAACTCCTATAGAAATTCGTTGGGCTGAGATTGTTCAAGAACTAATTCCTTCAGCTGAGAGAGTTAGATTTACAGCATCTGGCACCGAAACTACACTTCTAGCATTCAGGTTGTCCCGAGCTTACACTGGTAAACGGAAAATCGTGAAATTTCGCGAACATTTCCACGGATGGCATGATTATGTGTCTCCTGAGTCAGGAATTAATACACAGATAGGTATTCCGAAAGAAACTCTTTCTTCGGTTATAGTTGCTGAACCTATAATTGAAGAAATGGAAGATTTGTTAAGGCGAGACACAGATATTGCTGCAGTAATTATAGAACCCACAGGTGGACATTGGGGACAATTCCCTTTGCCTAATCCTAAGTTTTTGCGGGAGTTGAGAAGAATTACAAATGACAACAATGTAATTATGATAATGGATGAAACTATTACAGGATTTCGTATGTCAAAGGGAGGAGCTCAAGAGAGATTTAATGTTTTACCTGACTTGACCACGATGGGAAAGATAGTTGCAGGAGGATTGCCAGGAGGCTGTATAGCAGGTAAAGCTGAAATTATGGACCTTATATCTGCTGAAGATACTTCTAGTAGAATTGCACATCCAGGTACGTTTAATGGTAATCCAATATCTGCCGCTGCAGGTGTTGCATGCCTTGAAGAACTTGCGAATAATTCTGTTAATGAACAAGCTGATTCGATCGCTATACATCTTAAAGATGGATTAAAAAATGCTCTTTCCAGAAAAGAAGTTATTGGACACGTCCATGGTATTGCGTCTGTAGTGCACGTAGTATTAGGAGTAGAATGTGATTGTAATGGAAATATTTGCACTTTGCCTTATTCCGAAATCGCACGTGGAACTGGTGTTGGATATCACATGGATGGAGGCATGTCTTCTAATTTAAAACTTGCTATGCTTAACGAAGGAATAGACATGATGGGTGGAATAGGATTCATGGTTTCATCGGCACATACTGAAAATGATGTAGATCGTACAGCTGATGCTTTTGAGAGATCGCTTGATGCTCTTAGACTAGAAGGAATGATTTGAGGGTTAAAAAATCCTCTTTAAGAACTATAGTCTGCTAAGTTATCTTATATAGTGGCCTTGATTTCATGTTGCACTATTAACGTGCAATACCTGCACTTTCAACTATGCTAGGAATTTGAGATTCCCATCCAATAGCCATTATATGAATTCCTTGGCAGATTGGACTAATGTCTTTAATGATACGTGATGCGATCTCAGTGCTTTTTTCTCTAGGGTTATCTGATTCCTCCATTTCCAATATAATTTCTTCAGGTACATCAACTCCGGGTAGATTTTCGTTGAATCCTCGTGCCATTTTGGCTGATTTAAGAACAATAAATCCTACTATGATTGGTATTTTGAACATGTGGATTCGATTCATGAAATTTTCTAAGGTTCGTAGATCGTATATGGCTTGAGTTTGAAAGAATGTTGCTCCAGCTTCAATTTTTTCTTCCATACGTTTAATCTCCTTGTTCAAATCAGGAGATCCAGGATTCACTACAGCTCCTAAACATAAGCTAGGTGTACTGGTTATTTGATTGCCGTTCAAGTCTTTCCCATGGTTGAGTGATGAAAATGCTTTTAAAAGTGCAATGGCTTCTAAATCGAAAACTGGCTTAGCTTCTGGATGATCTCCTGTACTTGGATGGTCTCCAGTCATACAAAGTATATTTGAAATTCCCAGAGCAGAAGCACTAAGAACATCTGATTGTAGCGCAATTCGATTTTTGTCTCTGCAAGCCATTTGTAAGATTGGCTCTATACCATGATCTAATAGTATGTGTGCAGGTGCGAGAGGGGACATTGCCATGCGAGATGCATGAGAATCTGTGATATTGAACGCGTCTATAATGCCATCTAACTTATTGGCTTTCTCGAGTAAATCTTCTAAGTTAGTACCCTTTGGTGGATTGAGTTCAGAAGTAATTACAAAATTTCCAGACCCAAGTTTCTCGGCAAATTTCTGCATGTCATTAACTCATTAGTTTACAGAAACAAATAATCTCAAAGATGTAGCTATATAAATGGATTTATTAACTAGGTTTCTAAGTTTAGCAACTTTATAGCGTTCAACCCCAGGATTTTTGTTTTAGCCTCATTAGAGATATTGGCAGTCACTATCCTGCCTAATTGTTGTCGTGCGTCTAATAGAGGCATGTCGGATCCAAATAGCACACGATCGGCTCCTGCTCCATCAACAAGGAATTCTATAGTACCTTCGGCCCCTAACGATGTACACGTTTCAAGATAAATATTAGGCTGAGCCTTAGCAGCTTCTACGGCTTCTTCTTGTCCAATTATGGTATTCCCAGAGTGAGCTAAAACCCACTGTATCCGGGGGAATTTTTCGGCTAATTTTATGAAACGTAGAGGGCGTGTAAGTATAGCAGAAGTATATTCTGAAGCGTATTGTGGATCGGTTTCTGACACATACATAGTATGACTCATTATGACGATTCCTCTGTCATTGGCCCATTCGTAAATTGGAGAGTACGAAGGGTCGTCAACTGGTTTTCTTAAATAGTCAGGATAAATTTTTAAGAATTTCATACCCAACTTATCGAAAGATCTATCCAGTTCTTTTATAGCTTCAGTTGGATATCTTGGGGTTACGTATGCCACTGGTATGAATCGTGTTGGATGTTCATTTACAAATTCGAAGACACGGTCGTTCCCTCTTTTAGCGTCTCCGTAGAATATGCAATTAACGCATGACTGGTCTACTCCTGCAGCATCCATGATGCGTAGAAACCTTTTTGGGTCGTCATAAAATCCTTGTAGGCCCCAGCGACCCACATGAGAATGGAAATCAATTACACGAACGTTCAAAATCCTAATCCTCCATTAGCAGCTCGTGAAGATTATCTCCACATACGGCTTTGAGTATGGAATTATCCAGATTGCATTTATGCAAATGGTATAGCTGTGGTGACATTGGGAAATCTGGAAAGCCAGATCCGAACAACACTCTTTTATGGCCAACAATGTCTAGAAGTTGAGATATTCCATCTGTAGAAACGTAATGAGAAATTTCCACATAGAGATTTGGAAGACTTTTTAGTAATGGTATAGCCCAAGGTATATGCCCGTAGTGAACTAGGCATAAGAGTACGTTAACATCTGGATGCTCTTTTATAGTGTCATGCATTTCGGCCGGGTCAAAATCGGTAGCAGATACGGAAAGAAGAATTTGTTTTGAAGCAATCCAATTCAGCCAAGGTTTTACCACCCAGTCTTTAAATGGGTAGTTATGAGGTTTTGGAAACATATGTAACGAACGAACTCCATATTGATCAACTGTATTTGAGAAAGTTTCCAGGTTATCAAACGTAGGATTACATGCAAATTTAGGAATCAGATTAGAATTATTATTGATTAATTCTATAAGTTGTTGGTTGCCGTCGAGTGAATCGAAATCCCTAGCATGAGGAGAATATACCAGTGCTCTATCTATGCCAGATCGTTGCATCGCTTTTAATGTACCTTCAACTGTATCAACTCTTACATCGCGATTGAAATATCTGCCAAGAGTGATATTGGCATCAAATACAGGTACAGTTGGTTTGAAATCTAAGTCAACTATTCCCATTATTGTACTCCAGTAGTGTTTCTATTGGGTCTGATTATATTCATCTGTTTTCGATTTCCTTCCATTTGGATGGATCGAAATCTGGTTTCGTGAAAATTGCCTGGAAAGCTTGTTCAGTAGCTTGTATTTCTAAAGCTTTGCGAAGTACTTCTTCTGGATCCTGATCTTGGGGGATTTTTGTACACCCTTGATCATCAGCAACTAAAAGATCTCCTGGATGTATTCTGAGTCTGCCTACGGTGATAGAGGAATTGATGCGAACAAAATTCAAAACTCCATGTCCGGGGACTATTCCAGTTGCCCAAACCGGTAAAGCTATCTTTTCT
This sequence comes from uncultured Dehalococcoidia bacterium, assembly GCA_964605345.1. Lineage (GTDB taxonomy): Bacteria > Chloroflexota > Dehalococcoidia > Lucifugimonadales > CAZSCD01 > CAZSCD01. The sequence continues at coordinate 20,857 of CAZSCD010000054.1, read as the reverse complement.
ATTCCCTTAAGGTCTCTTGTTGAACCATCTAGTATAACTCCCGTGACGCCAAGCATTTTATACATAGTTGCCATACCATCGCCCAACGCAGCACCTCTGCCTGCGCGAGTGTCCACATCTTTCATGACAAACATTATTGGACCAGGTGTTTCATCTAGTACTTCGTAGTGGTCATCCCATGGTATAGCTACAGAGTCTGAATCATGAGTTGTAAGTTCTGCTGTAACTGCATATCCTACAGCACATCCTAATTGTGGCAACATACATTTAAGTTCAGGGCCAGTGTAATTTTCTGGTTGCCCTCCCTTATCTTCTAATTCCATACCACCTTGAGATCCGCCTAGAACTTCTACCACAGCATTGAAAATGATCGCTGAGTCCAATTTTCTAATACTGTCTAGGACTTCTTTAGATGCTTGTTTCATATTATATACTCATCTCAAATACTCAAATTATGTACAATGACTGATGGTCATTGTACTACATGTGATTTATAGTGTGTAGTTATTTAAATTCATCATCACACATAGTTACAAGCAACATTTGAATACAGTGAACTTCATTATCTGTCACGAGCTTGATGTCCATATCGTCCAATAATTTTACCTTGACTGTTTACAGTGTTTGCATATGGATATTTGACTGTTGTAGTACATGCATGGCCTGGTTGGGCAAGAATCATGTCACCTATTTGAAATTGTGATCCATTGAGTTTAATAACACCGTGTTCTTCACTTTGAGCTACTAATTTCATTTTCTCGTGACCTACTACTTTCAAACGCACCTCCATTGGTTGGTCTGGTGTAATAGCTTTTGATCCTATATCTACAGTTATTGTATCATTTTCAATGTTTTTATCTACTACTTGACCAAGGACAACTGCGGATATTTTAAACGGTAGTTCGGTCATTGTGGAGTTACGGCTATCCCAATAAATCCAGGTGCCAGGAGATACTCGAATTCCTTCCAATCCTAGATATGCTTGGAATGACCATGAACTTGCGACTAAAGTATCCAATACTTTGTGCCCATGGCCTATTGCTGACTCCCAAAGATCGTAGATATATTCAAGGCTTTTATCTACTAGGGCCTTTCGTTCAAGGTAATTGGGTTTATATAAAGTATGTCCATCGAATACGTGTACTCCAATTACGCTGATGCCTGCAGTGTGAGCTGCGTTATGATAAAGTTCTGAAGCTTCTTTTCCAGGTTGCGCTCCCGTCCGATGCATTCCAGTGTCTAAGTCAATGTATACGCCAACTTCGATATTATGACTGGTGAAAGCATCCGAGAGTGGTTTTAAGTGTTCATGTTTGCTAATGATTAATTTACAAGATATGTCTGAGTGTCGTTGTGTAAGGTTAACGAATCTCTTGATTTTTTTAGGATGAACTAACGGGTAGGCTATAATGATTTCAGTTACTCCGTTTTCAGCCAATATTTCCGCTTCACGTAGAGTGGAACATTTGAAAGAAGTCATGCCAGCTTCCATTTGCAATTTCAAAACTTCAACCGACTTATGTGTTTTGAAGTGAGGGACAATTCGATTTGGGGCCTCGCAGAGTTTCAAGATTTCTTGGATATTATGATTAACCAATTCTTCATAAACTAGAAAAGCAGGAGTTTCAATTTCTTGAGGGTTTTCCAGAAGATATCCTCCTAGATCAATGGTTGATGTGTTTCCCATGTCATACTCCTAATAATATGAATTCATATGTTAGTTAGTGTGTAGATATTTTTCGGTGTGAATTATTTCCGAAAGCGGTTTCCGTAATATTTCTTTGTTTTCAGTATAGTTGTAACGGTAACCAAATGGCAGGACTGAAATTAGATCTAATGATTGTGGAATTTCCAACAACTTTGCGATTTGAGTTTGTTCTTCATTGCTTAATGTTACAAAGCATGTACCTAAACCTTCAGCCCAAGCGATGACTTCCATTTGTTGTATTGCTCTTCCTGCGTCCATATAAGGTTGATCTGCTTGTTTCATCACAATTGCTATTGCCAAAGGTGCATTGGCTATAAACGATCCACTACTAGAGATTTTGCCTATATGATTTAATGTTTCTTTTGCTCTTATGATTATTAAGTGCCAAGGTTGTTGATTTCTTGAACTAGGCGCCCATCGTGCTGCGTTTAGAATTTTTGTCAGTGTTTCTTCTTTAACAGGAACAGATTTGAATCGTCTTATAGTGCGTCTGTTTTCTAAACACTCATATACATTCATATGTTTACCCCAACTTGATAGATTAACCATTGATAACAATAATAGGGAAAAAATTGTGGTGGAACTTATTATATTTAATTATATAGCGTGCGTTGAAATCTTACAGGTAATAGAGTTACGACGGCTAAAAATGCAGTTACGCCAGCGTATAAGAATGAGCTTTTTATACCGAATACTGTTACCAGGTAACCTGCTAGTATTGGTGACCCAAATATGAATGGTTGACTAAACAAACTCATAGCACTCATGGTACTGGCTTGCACTTCTTTTGGAGACACATCCATAATAGCACTCTGGGTTACGTTTAATATGGCATAGAAAAACATACCCAGCACTCCAATTATTAATGCCAATGATATCCCAGCTGGTGCTACAACGATAGATATATAACACAGCCCCATTAATGTAAAACTTGGTACAAGTATTTTCTTGCGTCCCATACGATCTGATAGAAGTCCCATTATTGGTTGAGATACTATTCCCATGGCGTAAAGTAGTGCTAGATATATACCTAAAGCGAAAGCCGAGTAATTCAATGTTTCTTTGATATAAATTGGAAAGAATGCAAACATACTTAACCTGCTCATCTGGATAAGTGAATTAGATGTCATAATTGTCAAAATTTGTTTATTGGAAAAAAGCGAGCGTATGCCGGTTATATAAGTTTGAATAGTGGTTTTATCGGCATCGGTTTCTCGCATAATATTCAAACTTCTCCATAGAAAGAATGCTATTATTAATGCTGGGATTAGATGCAATTCCATGGCTAATGTCCAGTTCATAGTAACTATGATGGCACCTACAACAATTGGCCCCAAAGAATCTCCCAAACTTGCTCCCATGCCGTGTATTGCTAGAGCTGTACCTCTATGATTTGGAAATTGCAGAGATAAGGCTCGCATTGCTGGTGGATGCCATAACGCTGTAGCTAGGCCTATCATACCTGCTCCTATAAGAATCCATATATAAGATGGAGCTATGCCGATAACAAAAAGACCTATTCCAAAGCTGACCAATGCACTTGAAACAATAATTGTTCCTTTGCGTCTAAATGAATCGGCTAGAAACCCAGAAATCAGTATGAATGTGCCATTAGAAGCTGTATATACAGTTACAATAATTCCTATTTGGATATCTGTTAATTTCAGGTCCTCTTTTATAAATGGTAAAGCTAAAAACAGCATGTTGTGGTACCAATGGACGGCAAAGTGCCCCATTGTTATTGAGCTTAGGAAAGATAGTCTGTCTTTTCCTACGTCAGCCTTCAATTTGCGAAAATGTGTTTGGATTAATGACATGGAGTTCATATGTATCGTACGTATTTATTTCGGTCGAGCATTTTTTAATTCTAAACGACGACCCTCGATTTCTAGTTTTTTAAGTAATTCTAGGCATTCGATTACGGACGGCAATGAATTTCCAATAGTTTTGGAGGCTTTGTTAGTATTTAATGACATATCTTTAGGTCGAGTAGCTTTAAATTTAAAATCATCTACACTTATCGGAATAATGTTGTCAGTTTTATACTCAAAAACTTTAGCTAGGCACAGAGCAAAATCATATTTCGAAATACGATCTTTGCCAGAAACATGGAACAACCCGTTGGCGTTAATGTTAACGAGTTTCATGATTGTATTAACCAATTCATCTGTGATTATTGGTGTGAACATCACGTCGGTGAACATTGTGAGTTTTTTGTTGTTCTGTATAGATTGTATGATCCAATCGCTGAAAGATTGCCTGTTACTTGGCCCCCAACCAAAAAAGTTTGTTCGTATGATTAAAGATTCAGGACATATTTCGGACACTTGTTTTTCAGCTAAGATCTTAGTTGATGCGTATACATTTAAAGGACATGTATTGTCATTTTCGCTTCTCCATGGATTTTCACCATCAAACACATGGTCAGTTGAAATATGAACGAGTTTGATCTGTAAACTATTGGCAAGTTCGGCAATATATTTGGCAGATTCTACGTTGAGCTTGTGTGCCAATCCAGGATTGTCTTCACAAAAGTCTACATTTGTTAAAGCCACAGTGTTTATGAGCAAGTCTGGTTTTGTTGAGGCAAGAATTGAGTCTAATGGACTATCCTGAGTAATATCTACGTTGAATACTTCAATTCCATCTATGTTAATTGGATTAGCGCTGTAACACCCAGCAATTTGATGCCATTTACTTAGTTGCAATGAAGCATTAAGTCCTAATAGCCCGCTTATTCCGACGATAAAGATCTTCATTTTAGATTATATCCATGGTGTTTAAGATATATTATCGGGTAGATCTGGATATTTTGATAAATATAGGGACCGATATAGTGCCCAGAGCATCTAGAATAATCAAAGTTGCTAAAATCCGTAACATTATTTCGGGTAGATCGTTTGCCCATATTCCTATTAAAGCCATGATCCCCACAGTTATAATCACAAAAATAGTGATTAATTGACACGCTCTGATGACAGATTTTTTAGGTTGCGCTATTAACATTAGTAAAGCATGATTGATAAAAAATGCGAAAACCATTGCACTGCCTAGCGTTTTGCCGTAAATTTCTCCATTCGAGATGTCTGGACCCCATATTGCGAAAATTGTCATCCCCAGTGAAATCAGCGATGCATTGATACCCAGACGGGTGAGGTAGAAGTAGCGTTTTCGTTCTAAATGGAAGAGACTTGGAAATGAAAGTATGCTAAATGCGGCAGATGATCCAGCGGTAGCTAATACTTTAACTTCAGTTTCGTCAAAGTCACCTATAAGTACAATAACTATCCCAGTTAGCGCACTTATTATAATAGAACTTATAAGGATTGCTAAAGCTAATCGCGTAGGATGGGCAGGGTCAATAATATTAGTTAAGCTTTTCAACTTTTATCCAGCTTAGGTTATTATAGTAGTTTGTGAATAATCTCAAGTAATTATCCTATTTATTTTTACCGGTAATTTTTTCACTTGTATTATTCATAAACGATTGCAACATAGAAGTGAACTCCAACGGGAAGATATATTTAGTTGATGGATTGGCTCCTATATCTTTGAGAGTGTCAAAATACTTTAAACTCATGGTTTTTGGATCAACTCCCTCAGCGACTTCGTTTATCGTTTGCATACCTAAACTGAAACCTTGAGCTTTGAGAATTGCTGCCTCTCGATCACCTTCGGCTTCAAGTATTGCTGCTTGTCTTGCACCTTCTGCTCGTAGAATAGCAGCATTACGTTCGCCTTGTGCCCTATTGATTTCAGCGTCTCGTTCACCTTCAGCTTCAGTTACTGCTGCCCGTCTTGTTCGTTCAGCAGAAAGTTGTCTGTTCATTGCATCTTGAACGTCCCTAGGTGGTTCAACTTCCTTTATTTCTACTCGGGTAACTTTAACTCCCCAATTTACTGTTACTTCGTCTAGTTTGGCTTGCAATTGGCTATTAATTCTTTCTCTCTTGGATAACACATCGTCGAGATCCATTTCGCCAACTACAGCCCGTAAGGTAGTCATAGACAAAGCTTGAGCTGCTGCGCGGAAATCGCTAACGTTTAATATGGTGTCTTGAGGGCGACCGTCCATAACTCGCATATATACAAAAAAATCGATATCAATGGGTGCATTATCTCGAGTTATACTTGTTTGACGCGGAATGGCTACTGGAATCTCACGCATGTCAACAGTCGTGGATCCATTATTGATAAATGGCCATAACCAGGCCAGTCCAGGTTCCTTAGTTCCACTGTAAGTTCCAAATGTAAATACAACTAGTCGTTCATATTGTTTTACTACATTCAATCCCCAATTTGCCATGTTAATATCTCCTGTTAATCATCATTTACGTCGTTTATTTCAGTGACGTATAAAAATCCTTTTTCTTCACGTAAAACTATAACCAGGGCCCCCTTGTTTATGAAAGATGAACTAGACGGACGAGCACTCCATGTTTCACCTTTAACGCGTACTTTGCCTGAAACATCGATTTTAGTCAATGATGTACCAATACTTCCAATTATATGAGATAGAGGAACTTGTTTGTTAATCTTCCGTGCAATCATCATTATTATTATCGGTATGCCAATTGCTAAGCTCACTATAACAGTTGTTGGAATAAATACCCACATTCTAAGTGACATGGGTAATTGCATAGGTGAAGGAGTGCCAAAATGCATGAAGAGAATTGAGCTACCCAAAAGGAAACTAACTATACCTAGAACTCCTGCGATTCCAAAACCATCCATGAATATTTCTGCAATAGCCAAGCTGAATCCAATTAAGATAAGTGCAACACCTGCCCAATTGGTTGGCAGGTTTCCTAATGCCATAAATCCTAAAATTAACGCTATGACCCCACAAACACCTGGAAAAATCAGTCCTGGACTTCGGAATTCTGCATATAGACCTAATCCTCCAAGTGAGAGGAACAGAAAAGCTATATTTGGGTCAGCCAACAAAGTGAAAACTCGAGTAAAAAATCCCATTCTTATGTGATGTTTATCGAGTGAATTTGTATCAAGGATTACAGTAGATTCGTTAGAGCCTCGTATTACTTCCACATGAATTCCATGAATTTGTTTGAGTAAATCGTCAACGTTAGTTGCTATGTATTCTATGATACCTAGATCAAGGGCTTCTTCTGCAGAAAATGCTTTCGCATCCCATACGGTAGATTCTAATACGTCTTTTGGCCTACTACGTTTTTCTGCAAGACTTCTCATTTCTGCTGCTGCGTCTTCAAATGCTTTGCTTTTCAATGTGCCTTCTAAGTCAGATCCTTGACCTTGAATTGGACTTGCAGCTCCAATACTTGTAGCTGGTGCCATAGCAGCTACGTGAGAAGCTGCCATGAGGAATGTTCCAGCAGAAGCTGCTTGTCCACCCGAAGGCGAAACATAAATCACAATTGGTATGGGTGAGTTAATGATATCTCCAACCATATTCCTGGTTGAGTTTAAGAGTCCTCCAGGAGTATTTAACTCAACTATTAATAGTTCGCTGTTTAAATCTATAGCTTCGTTTATGGAGTGTTTCAGGTAACTTTCACTTATCGGGGAGATGATGCTATGAAGTTGGATTATTGATACAGTTTTAGTTTTAGCTGATATGGTAGTGGAGAAACCCAAGATTATAAAAACTACACTAAGTGCTAGGATCATGAATTTAGTTATAGGTCTTTTCAAAGGTAAGATGCGGTTCATTTTCTAACTTCAGTAAGTAAAATATCCACTGTAGAAAATAGTAAAAAGAATTATCTGGATTTTTTCATTCCAAATAATAATCTAATCCATGGCAGTCTTTTTATAATCTCATATGTGAATAAACTTCCGCCATAGGTTAGTGCTAAAACCAGAACCAATTTTGCAACTACAGATACATTTAATGGAAATATAACGCTGGAAAACAAAAATTGAATCGGCATATGGACAATGTATATAGGAAAAACTGCTGGGCTAATATAAGATAAAAGTTTGGATGGCTTGTTTAAGTATGCTGCTGTTAAACCAAATGATGCTAACATCCAATTAGCAGCCTCAAATGATATTAGTACGTTTCCAAGAATTCTGGAATTCGAACTATCAATATCAAAAATTCTGCCGAGGTATAGCATAAAAGCTAATATAAGAGTTAAAAACTTAACTTTTTGTACTGCATGCCAAAAATCGTCTTTTAAAGATACAAATACAAAACCGTTGATGAAACAAACCATACCTATGAATAAACCATGAATCCATCCTTCATCTATTATGAAATTCGCATAATTATCAGCATTCACATTGAGTAGGATACTTTCAATTATCAGAGGCAATGAAAATGCAATTATAACTATGATTGGTTTCGTGATTGCGTGTCGAAGTAACTGAAATAGATAGTTGTCAGGATGTTTGTTTAGGTAGTAAAAAATTGGTGATAGTAGAATGACGTATAGGTAAATGTTAGATAAAAACCACAAATGGCCAGGATTTGGTTGGTAAATTTGGGGCCTGTTGTAGTATTCATTAAAAATTGCCATAAAAATTGGAACGATGAATATAGAACCAAATATCAGTGGCACAAAAATGCGTCTAGTTCTCTCTAAAAGTAATTGGTGTAATTTTCTTCTTTGCATAGCAAAAGAAATACCCATTCCAGAAACAACGAAAAGAATAGGTATACGCCATATGTTAATAAGTTCCAATATTTTCCATAATGTCTCAATATGTTGTTCGTTTGTAACAAAATTTAGCCAAATACCCCAGGGCTGGAATCCAATAACAATGTGATACAAAATCAATAGACACAAGGCGACAACTCTTATCGTATCTATGTCGTGTCTACGCATTTTATGACTCACTTGGATAGAGGGAAAGAATTACGAAAAATACCTTCGGTTTTCAGAGAGTGGAGCGGACCCACCAGAAAATCCAATTTGCCGCCACATTTCGTACAATATTATTGCCACAGCATTGGATAAATTTAGACTGCGATTAGCTGGCATCATAGGTATCATTAATCGGTTTTCGATATTAACTTTATCTACTACGTGCATAGGTAACCCAACACTTTCAGAACCAAAAATAATTGTGTCTCCTAGTTGATATTTAGGGGTCGTGTATAGCACTGTACCAGTGGTCATGGCTCCATAGATTCGATTAGTCGGTACGGTTTCGAAAATTGTGTCGATTGATTTGTGGACCCGTATATCTGTGAGATCACTATAATCTAGAGAAGCTCTGCGTAATCCGGGGTTATCTAGTTTGAAACCGAGTGGTTCTACTAAATGCAAATGAGCTTTTACATTTGCACACAGACGAATCAAATTGCCAGTATTGTGGGGTATTTCGGGTTCTACTATAACAACGTTGAATATTGATTGAAAGTCCATAGGTTAATCCTATTTTAATTGATTAACTACCATAATTTCGTAATTAAAAAACTCCGCATATGTTTTTATTTATATTACGGGATTATTGCTTAAGATGGAGGACCATATTTGTTTTGATGTTCATCGCTGGGTTGGCAAGCCCATTTAATTGGTATTATCCAACCCGAGAATGGAACAATCCAAAGTAACAACCACCAACCAGATATGTTGATATCCCATATGATTAGCATTGTCCAGCAAAAAAATGGAACAAACCAAATCGAATACCACCACCCAGTTAGATTAATGTCATGTAGACGTCTTACGCCTAATGATATGTTAGGAATTAATGTACCTATAATAAATAATGCCCTGAGTAAGCCAAATGCGAATCCTATACCAAGTCCAATTCCTAATGTAGTTAGAGCTTCGGCAGCCCATAATATGATGTTAGTAATGAAAATAAATAGAGTCCACCACCAAAATTCGGCACGTGACGATCTGCCTTGGAAATCTGAATAACTGCGAAATCCCACTCTAATCGCAGATTCAAAATCTACTTGTTTTTGAATGGGGTAACTAGGTGATTCTTCCACACTTATAAAAATGCCACAGTTAACACACAACGAACTGGTTTCAGGTAAATCGTCGTTACAGTTATGGCATTTCATAATAGGGTATACGGCCTCTCAATATGGAAGTTTGATATTCTGTATTCAAGTATAGCATAGAGATTTACTTGCTAAATCCTGGGTAATGGCATGAGACGATGTGTGGGATGGATTGTGTGGTTTATAGGTTGTGATGTAAGGTATATTTAAGGTTTTTAATATAATATGTAAACATTGGTACCCATTAGTATCTAAAATTGAGAATCACAATTTGGAATATGAACGTCATTTCACTATAGATGAAGCTAACCGAATGATACCATGGCTGGAAAAACAGCTTTTGGAATTAGTGTCTGTGATGGAAAAATTAGAAGATCTTGATAGAAACCATGACGACATTCTCCAGAAAGTACGAAGTAATGGACATAGTAATAGCTACAGTAAGACTAAAAAGGATATGTCGGAGAACCGTAAACAGACCGATAGTTTGGCTGAAAGGTTGAAGTTTCTTATTGAGGAAATACAAGATCTAGGGATAATTCTGAGAGACCCAACCCAAGGATTGGTTGATTTTCCTTCATTAAGTGATAGTCGTGAAATATATCTATGTTGGCTTCCAGGTGAAGATCGAATAAAATTCTGGCATGAGATTACTGCTGGATTTTCTGGACGGCAACCATTGTTGTAGACGACAGTTTTTCAGTGATTGCTGAATATAACACTTCGTGATTATTGGATCCAATTAAAATGGTCTTCCCATTCTTAAGTGTCAGGAAAACTCCCTTGTTGCCACTAACGTTGTATGCTTTGCCTTTTTTACCATATCGGATTCCAAAACCACCATAGTCCATTAGAGGCTTGTAGATTACAGGTTCAACTTTCTGCATGTTCTCAAATTCAAAGATCATCCATTTACGATGAAACGGTTTAAATCGAATATATAACCCACAATGTCTAACTTGCGTATCTAGTCCGGTAATGTACATGAACATGGGGAACCCAATTCCTGTAATGGCTACTAATATGATAAGTAGGTAATTACTGGCTGGGTTATTTCCGAATGGAGCCCCCATAATGAATTGTTGGAACATTGCCCAGATGGAAATTGTTGGGATTATCATAAGCAGCGTCCACAACCACCACTGACGGAATCGCTGTCTTTCGGAATAAAATATCTCATTATATTTACATTGTTGAGTATTCCGCATCATGAAATATCTCACAGTTATCTTATGGTAAGTATATATGGTTGTGTTGTTAGGAATATTCGAGATATTACTGTTAAAAGATTAATAAAAAATAAATATTGAGTATAGAAGAGGATAATGACAATCCTTAGAATCGCCATATGGTTTTCTTGAATAATATTATAAATATAAGTATAAACAATAAAATTCCAGCTCCAATCAACGTTGCTCCTGACACACTCAAATGCTCGGCTAATATTCCAGATAACAAACTACCAATCGGAAATAATCCTGATATGGCCCAAGTAAATCCAGATACCCTGCCCCGGAATTTATCATCAGACATACTTTGTGTGGTGGCACGGGTTATTGTGTTGATTACCATCATTGCTCCACTAATTATTATCAAACATGGTATAGCAATTCCCATGGAAGAACTTTGAGAATAAATTGTCAGTGCAATTATCGTTACCGCAATACAGGAAAGGATCAAAGGGCCTTTTCTATAATTATCTAGAAAAGTGGCAAGTATTACAGTTGCTGTTGTGGATCCAATACCCATTGTTGTAAGTAACGTCCCCAAACCAGTTGGGCCTACATCAAAAACTTCAACTGCGTATACTGGCATTAGACCTATAGTGAAAGGTGCGACAATAACCCATGGAATTCCACTGAGCATCATAACGAAAAAAAGGTTAGGAGTGTTTTTGATGTATCGTATTGTTTCCAGCAGAGCGCTAGGATATGAAGAAGGATAGATTTTTATTGAAGAAGAGGTTGTATCATTTAACCTCAAAATTAAAGCTGAAGCTATTAGTATAGCAATTGCTTCAGACAGTAAAGCTATACCAGCGCCACTTGTTGCCAACAGAACTCCACCTAAGACAGGAACTATCAGTCGTGAGAAACTAAAACCCAGTGACGCGAGTGCAAACGCATTAACCAGAAGTTTGTTTGGAACAAGTGATGAAATCAAGGACGTTCTACAAGGGTCGTGTATTATGTAGGACGATCCCATTAAGGTAGTGAAAGCGAAAATGTGCCAGATTTCTAGACGATCCATAATTATAATTACACTCAACATCAATGTGATCATCATTTGAAATATGTAACACAAGAATAACAACCTTTTTTTATTCTGTGTGTCGGCAATTAGTCCCCCAATTGGTGCTCCTAAGGCGAAAGCAAAATCTATACTTAAAGCAAGAGTGGTCAATAGGGGAGAATTAGTTAGGTCATAAATTATCCATCCAATAACAACCTGTTGAAGTAAGAATCCTACTCCTGAAGATGTCGAAGATATCCAAAAAAACCTGTAGTTGCGGAATTTAAAAGAGTCAAGCGTATGTATTTTGTGATGGATCGTTCGTAATTTGGTGCCCTTACCGATGACATTTCCCAATGGAAGTTATCCTAGTTAGATTAAATTTCTGAATCTCTTGTTTAATAATCTTAATGCATGAAATATTAAATAAGAATGGAAATACAATCGTTCAAATCTCAAAAATATCTTCTGGAAGGAAGGCTGAAACTACAAAATTCGGCACGTCTACGACGTTACTTACTTTCAAGTCTACGGCTACGCTACATAAAATATAAGCTTGTTCAGCTGACCATCCTCTTTCTTGTAATAGGTCAATCATATTTAACAATGCGTTTCTTGCAGCAAGTGTTAAGTTTTCTCCTTCGTTCACTCCATCATCTCGTATTGGCATTCCCATAGTGGCCGTGAAATTACGTGGTGTTGCCCATTCAGGCTTGGCGAAATAACCCGAATGAGAAAAACGAGGCCACCTTATTTTTTTCCTGTCTGCTTCACCTTTTAGTATTTGAAATTTCACTATTGCTGTTGAACCCATTTCTATAGCTGAAACACAACATTCTCCATCTCCTTGGGCGAAATGGCCATCACCAACTGAATATAATCCACCTTCCACAGCTACTGGGATAAACAGTTTAGATCCTTTGGTAAGTTGTTTTACGTCTGCGTTGCCACAATTTTCACGGGGAGGTATCGTTCTTAGTCCTTCTTGTGCGACTGTATTATGGTTTGGTACGGCATCTACAGGATTTGGTGGTATTACCAAGCCTCCATTATCTTTGAGTCTGTTTTCGCGAAGAGTCCATTCTACAAGCTGGTTTTGGGATGGTGCGAGGCCTGCAGTTCCCATGAAACTTCCATCAGGTATTCGTACTCCAGGCAATGAAGATGATGTTGCTGTGCCGTCTTTGATTTCCCAATGCACCAGATATGGTTCATTGAAAATGTCTCTTAAAAATCCAGAGCCTGGAGATATTAATGTCCATCCTGTAGACTCAGGTATAATATCTAAATATTCGATTTCTAGAAGGTCTCCAGGTAACGCATTTTCAATATAAACGGGACCTGTTAATGGATGAATTGCTTCATCTGATCTCTGCCCAATATCATCTTTTGTGGTTTTATTGAAGATGATTTGACCATCTGATGCGTCTCTGCATTGAAGCATCACTTCTTCACCAGGCTCTACAGTTAAGATTGGAGCTATGTCTGGATGCCAGCGATTATGACCTGTTACGCGTTCTTCACGAAGGCTTTTACTTCGGTCTATTTCGATGCTTTTCATGTAAATACTCCTAGAGATGTGTGTTTTATTAGTTAGCTGACTTTCAAGTATCCATAATAACCATTTTTCCCTATTACTACACGTGCTTTTTATCAACTCAATCCTATAAATTCTTGTCTGATTATTTATGTGTGTGTAATAAATTGTATATAAAATGTAATTATGTTATAGTATATATATCTAAATAGTGTTATTATAATATATAAATATGCAAATACTGTATATCCCAAAAGCGCGATACTTAAAATGCAATCAGAAGACAAATTCCATCGGCGCCACAAAACCAATCTCACTACGGAAGAAAAGGTAGAGCTTCAACTTTGGTTAAGTGACGATCCAAATTTAAGTTGGCAAAGAATTCAACATGAAATATATGACCATTTTGGAAAGAGGAAATCCAAAAGAAGTTGCCAGAAGTACATTTCAGATAAAGCTAAATCTGATGAAAGAGAAAGAGAAAAGGCCAAAATTGAAGGGCGTGATCATTTAATCGACGATTTGATAGATTGGCATAGATTGGACATTCTAAGAAGTTACGGTTGTGTATTAGATACTTTGCCTATCATACGTGACGTACATGGTTGGTTTGAATCTTCGTTGAAAGATGCTCCTTTTCCACTAAGAGAATCATATCGTTGGGTTAAGTGGGCAACATATGTAAGCACATATGCAGGGAATTATATTGACCACCCATTTGATACCTGGGCTGTTGCTTGGAATTTTGCCAGACGAGATCGTTTTAACCAGTCAGTTGGAATATCCAGTCGGTCAGGATTTGAAGATTTGGATTCGTGGCTTATGCATAGGCCGTGGGTGGAAAAGAAAGAACAAGTCTATCTGGATATGGTTAATAAAGGTGTTGTGAAGCCGATTTATAACACAAGAGATATTCCAGCTTTAGATTATGCTGAGCTCACTTCCGGAGGATTCGAATCTTATTTATCTCAAGAACAAAAAGGAAGTGTGATATTGCCTGTTACAGGTAAAGAATGGATCGCCAATTTTTTTACTACATTGTGGAAAGAACGTCCTTATATGCTTCCAACTCAACAGTTGGAGTTTCATAGAACCCAATTCAGGCAACGAGGGATGGGAGAGTTAAATTTCGTGTTCAAAGTTGGTGAAACTTTATTTCCTATTTATCTTACATAGGAGTTAGCAATGATTTAAGAGAAGAACATCAGACAAAATTCTAGAAGTTCTTGAGATAGGTTAATCACCTTATTGTAGGAGGAATTAATAATGATTACTGTATATCAAATGGCTTTATCAGTATTGTTGTTTGCGTGGATATATTTGACCGGTTTTTAACACCTATGTATTCTAGGTGAAACAACAACAATAGTTATGGAGTTGGTATGGTTTTTTGTGTAATATAATCAAACTCTTATGGGAATTTAAGTTATTGTTATATTAAGGAGTGTGTTATGGGATCAAAAATGCAGACTGGGTTGCTTCTTATTCTTGGAGTAGTTGTGGCAATTGTTGGGTGGATGGCTATTTACCCCGGTGACGATTCTGCGACGGCTGAAAGCGCAGCAAAGCTTATGGCCGATCCTGCCTTGGCTAAATTGGGCATGTTGATGGGGTTCGGTGGAATGGGAGCTGTGTTTATTGGATTTCTGAACATATCACGAAAGATGGCAGCTGGAGACGGTGCAGGATCCTCCTACGCCAACATTAGCGCAATCATGGCCATCATAATGGTCGTACTTATGACAACAGGAATCTCGATTGAGTGGGCTGTGACAGAAGCTAGTGATGCCGCAGAGGGTGCACGTCTCATGACTCACAGCGGTGCATTGGAAACCTCATTCAATTTGGTAGGTGGGTTATTGTTGATCCTGCTTGGCATAGGTATTATTCTGGAGAAAAATTTCCACATAATTATTGGTGGACTTGCAGTTGCCAGCGGAGCAGGTTTCCTTCTCGGTAATGTAGATGCAATAGACGTCGCTGGGTTTGTTGGATTTATAGGCATGGTACTGGTAAGCCTTGCTCTGGGTGTCCAGACTCTCAGAGCCAAAAATTAAGAGCAATCATTTTCTTTGAAGACTTGAATTGGGAGAGGCCCAGATTGAATCCAATTTATAACCCTCTCTCAATCCAAGTCTTATCACAGGGTTTGACGAAGGACTTGAGTTAAAAATATATCATTTAACCGGAATCGTGTTTCTTGTTTTTCTCACCGTATACAAATTTGATTAAACGTGCAATTTTCTTTATGAATCCAGGCGCTGGTGATTCAATTGTTCCTGTATTGGGAGAAGGTTTTCTGATAAATACCAGATGTTTTCTGACAAAAAGGATATAAGCCTGTATTAGGATGCGTATTTCAGTCATAATGACGGTTATGAAAATCCTAAAGGATGATTTAATTAAATTAACATTAGTAAAAGGTATAGGCATTCCTGAAAATTGACTGACAAATACTTTTTTATTGTTTTGGTATAGTTTGATTTTGACATCTATGGAATTATCTGTAATATTTAATTCGAATCTGTATCCTCCCGATCTTTCTATAAATGGAGATACGTATAGTTGTTTAGGATGAGTGAACACAGTTTTTTTGGACAAATCTTGTTTACTGGAATGTAAAATATAAACGTGTGATTCTCCGAAAGTATTGCGTACTTCTGAGGCACATCCAATAACTTGGTTAAAATCATTCATTAAGAAATAGAAAGAAACTGGATTGAATGAATAACCGAAAACTGCTGGTGTTGTCAACAACATACACTTCGAAACCTCAGAATTCCGTATTTCATTTCCAAAAATCTTTAGAATTTTCGAATTTATTGAATTTGATGAATTATCAATGTAATGAGAATCCCTTATAGATAGTACGCCAAATCGGTTATATCTAAAAAAATTCGGGAGTTTTTGAATAGGTTCAATATCGTCCAAATTGATTAACAACATAGTATGTTTGTATTTAAAAGAATGAACAACAGGAGATAATCGTTTATGTGATAATACTCCATTTACAATTGATGAGATCATGTTTTGTCTATCTTCCTAGAGTTAATTAGTCTGGCCACTCTAACGCCGCTTGAAAATCCATCTTCATGGAAACCATATCCGAGATATGATCCACAGAAATATATTCGGTTTTGGTCATTGAGTTTGGTGAAATTCATTTCGTTAGATTGTTCATCATGAGTTAACATTGGGTGATTATATGTTGTGTGGAAAACAACCTTTTTAGCTTTGGGTGATCTAGGAGGATTTAAAGTTACGAAATAAGGAGTAGTGGTAACTAGATTTTGCAGTAAATTCATGTAATAAGTTACGTATGATTGGTCCTCTTTTTTACCATTTGATTCAGACACGAAATTCCAACAAGACCAAAGACGTGAATTGGATGGCATGAAATCAGTATCACTATGTAAAACCACGTTATTAGAAGTGTATTCGTATGAAGATAGAATTCTCTTTATAGTTTGATTATTACCTTGGTATAAAGACATACTATCATTGGCTGGTGTAGCTAGAACAACAAGATCAAAATCGTAAGTTCTATTATTCTCACATGTTAAGACTGTTTTATTGGTCATTTCTGTACATGAGGTGATCCGTGTTTTTACCAGAATGGTTCCAGTGAATTTATCTTGAAAGGCTTTAAGATAAGATCTACTCCCGTTGTCTATTGAATACCAGTGTGGACGCTTTGTAAGTTTGAGTAATCCATGATTAGAGAAAAATCGTATAAAAGTCTTAGCAGGTATGTTTCGGGTATTTTTTGTGTCACATGACCATATAGCTGAAGCGATAGGTAGAAAATATTTTTCTATTGTTTGTTCAGGGCAACCAATATTTTTCAAGAGTTCAGCGATTGAAAGATTTTTTTCAAGAGGTAGACATTTAAAGGTTTCCAATTTCCGAGAGTATTTATATATAGACCATATTAGACTAATATGTTTACGGTTTATGATAGATCTGCCACGTGGGAACAATCCTTTTATCGTCCCTGCGTATTCAAGGTTTAGGTTATTATCTGAATATGAAAAAGACATAGACGTTCGAGATGTTTTAACCCCAAGATTTTTAAGGAAAGTCGAAAATCCTGGATAGTTACGATTATTGTATACGATGAATCCGGTATCAATGTTGATTTCATTATTAACTTTTATTGTATTGGAATGTCCGCCTATGTAATCATTTCTTTCAAAAATAGTGATTTTGTGTTTTGTATCTAGTGCTTGAGCTGCGGCTATACCTGAAATCCCAGCACCTATAATTGCGACATTCAATTTGAGGTCCCTGTTTTTTTATTAAAAAGTTGATTGAGTATTATCCAATCGTTGCCTTGGTTGTAATTGAATAATTCCGAACAAATGACCAGGAAAAAACGAAACCTATTCATCAAGGTTTTACTTTTATCAGTCAAGTTTTGAGTTTTTAAGTATGAATTTATAACGTCTGAATTCATATCAAATCGATTCAACCATGCTTCTAGCGTTTTGTGGTAATTTTTCCCTGATTCAAACCATGATTTAACCGGAATTAATTTACTGTCAACGTCTTTGTACAATTCAGGATATGGCATCATCCCACTGGAAAAAAAATACTTGGCCATCCAAGAATTCTGAACATCGTCGAAGTATTGGGGATAGAATTTGTGAGCGAATACCTGGATGAAAAAGTTTGAGTTATCGAACATCCAGTTTGAAACACGGTTCAGTAACTTTTTTGTGTTTCTTGTGTGTTCGAGCATTTCGATGGAAAATATTCTGTCAAATTTACAATCGAACGTAACGTTATTCACATCGCTCTTTAATACGCTGAGGTTATTTATATTTCTTTTATTGCATTCTGATTCGATAAATTTTTTTTGAGTGGTTGAATTTGTTACTGCGGTGATCTCCGAATTAGGACAATTTTCTGCGAGATATATGGACAAAGCTCCCCATCCTGTACCAAGGTCTAGAATTTTATGTCCATCCTTAATATCGGATCTTTCTATATAGGTTTTAAGAGTTAGTTCTTCAGCGAAATCAATGTTTTGTATGGTTTCATTCCAAATTGACCCAGAATATTTCATGCGTTCACCTAGTATCAATTTGAAAAATTCAGTAGGTAATTCGTAATGTTGAAGATTGGCTTTGTCAGTGTTTAAAGCAATTGGCCCGGATAAACTTTTTTTAAGGAATTTGTCACGATTAATTTTTATTTGTTGATCATTTAGTTTTTGGATTTTGATACTATATCTTGACAATCCATATCTGACTAAAATACGTAAAATCGAATCAGGCAGTAAATTCCTATCTATGATGTTCTGGTACCACATCAGTCCGATCTTTTCTCTAAGGATATTTGAATATTGTCTATGTGCCCAGATGCGAATGCTACCTCACAGTAATTGAAATAATATTTGAATCTGCGCAGATTCCGCTCTGAAAATCCTTTGTTTCTCAAATTGCTTAATTCTGAATCAAAATTACTTGACCATTTTTGAAGAGTGTTAACATAGTGATTCCCAATTGCTTGAGTTTCTTTAATCAACAATCCGTGTTTGTTAGCTGCATCGTAAATTGCTTCTTTTGATGGTAGTAATCCGCCTGGGAAAACATATTTTTGAATGAAATCGCAGTTTTTTCTGTAGGTTGAGTACCTATGATCTGGTACTACGATGACTTGTAATTGAAGAGTGCCTTGTGGTTTCAGTAAACGATGACAATTGGAAAAAAATTCTTGTAACCCCTTGTGTCCAACTGCCTCCAACATTTCGACTGCGAAAATATGGTCAAAAATACCTTCCATGTTCCGATAATCGATTAGTTTTACTGTTATTGATTTTTCTAACCCTAAGTCCTCAGTCAATTTACTACAGTAGATATATTGGTTATTTGACAGAGTTATACCTGTAGCCATGCATCTAAACTCTGAAACGGCTTTTGTTATCAGGCTTCCCCATCCACATCCTATGTCTAGAACATGATCGGTTTTTTTTATGTTACTACGTCTTAAAATGTTATCTAGTTTTCGTGATTGAGCATCTAATAAATTATCTGAATTATTCTTAAATATACCGGAAGAATATGTCATACTTGAATCCAGAAAGCTACCAAAGAAATCATTGCTAAAATCATAATGATCTTTAATGTTTTTAGAAGCCCAATAAATGCTGTTTGATGAACGGATTGATTGTATTAATCTACTCCATAGTTTAAGTGGAGCAATATTTCCAATCTTGGAAGATGTGGTTCCAGCATTTTTTTGGTTTAGGTGAGTAAACAAAGAAGTTAAGTTAATGCTGTTCCATTTACCTTTTAAATAAGATTCAGCAAATCCTAGATCATATCCAAGTAACACGTCAGTGAAAAATGACCAATCTAAGACATTTATGGTTGGTTTGTCATTTAATAAATCACTTTCTTGTTCAGGTGTTTTTACTATGACCCCTGATTTCCTGAACTTTCCAATTAATAATGGCGATATAACTCTACCAATATGTTGACTAAATCTTTTCATTAGAAGTTGTATTTCAATTGGAAGTTAATTTGTTTACTGGTGTTGGTCTGTTGTCTAGAAAACCTTCAAGATTAAGCCTATGTTTGGCCCATCGTTTTATTGCAGACTTGATAGCGAATTCAGTTTCTTCAATTATGTTTTTAGGTACTTGTGATTCGTTAGAGATTAGTCCTAGCTGTTCAAGGACGATTTCACCTACTATCCCATAACCTGGTCGAATCTTACTTATTGCTTGTGACAAGAATTTGTTTGGGATAAACTTTATGAATCTGCGCTCATTGTGAGAGGCATATTCGGTAAATAATTTCCCAAGTTTATCTTTATCGTCCAGTGCTATACTTAGGTTCAATATAATGCTTTTAAGCAATTCTATGACTGATCCATTCATCCGTGGTATCCAGGCTTGGGTTTTAGATTCTATTTCTTTCACAAGTTCAATTTCATTAGCAGGCATTTGGAAATTTAGGGTTGCTTGAATCACATTATCTATAAGTTCTGGATCAGATTCTATTTGTATGGCTGTTAAGTTCCTGAATTGCACTGTGTGAAGTGCTTCCCTTCCCTTAACTTTACTTATAACTCTATATGTATTGCTATTTTTGGGTAAAAACCCTCTCTGCAACTCGTACCAGTAATCTGTAATGCATTCCTGAATCATTCCGTAAGTTGTGAGTTCTATAGGATGGAATCCAGACTTGTGGTTATTGTGGTAATCAGTACTTTCTTTTGCTTCTTTTATTTCATTTTCTATTGACTTTTCTCCTATTCCCATTGTGATGAGTATCTTTTTGAATGGATCAGCATGGCCGAGTTCGTCAGGTTCCCAGAAACCAGATATATAATTTTCTAGCCAGTCAGCCTCATGTTTTTTCGCTCCTATTTTGAACGTTTTGGAATATTGTTCTGTAAGCGATTCAGTTATTAATGAAAGTTTGAA
>CAZSCD010000053.1:0-9547 GCA_964605345.1 uncultured Dehalococcoidia bacterium | reverse complement strand
CAACGCCTTCTTCGTTAGAGGAATCTAAATCTCCGTATATGGGTTCTGTAACAACATAATAGGAAATATTGGTTAGCCCAAATGTGGTCAGATTTTGCGTAGGAAATCTAACTATCCAAGTTTTCTCCATAGCTTTAATCCAATCACGCTTACTTTCCATAATGCCTTTTGTCTCTATTGTTATGATAAATAAATTATAAACGCCATAAATTGAACGTTATCCTCTACATCAATCAACATACTAACTAACTAGATAATGTTCAACATAAAGAAACCTGCAAGAATTCTAACACATCAATATCTAGGCATACACCTGATACTAATCATATATAATGATAGGTCCAAAAAATAACCGATTAATAAATCAAGGATTCATTTGCCTTGCTTTAAATAACATAATGCCGACAATCATCATAATCAACGAATTATCAACACCAATTCTGTTTTCTTCATGAGACATATTGCATCCACAGCCAGTTACTTTAGAGGTTTTCTTAGAAATAACGTCATTTAAATCTTGTTCAATGTCTTCATTTACTGTCGTAATAGTTTCTGAAAGAGGCTGAGGAGTTAGTGTATACAATGAAACAGTCGGTAAAGATATTGGAGTAGGACGTGCAAATCCTCCTTCAGGGTGATCCAGCAAGGGAGCGCCAATCCATTCTCTCCACATATTTTCTAGTTTCAATTTTGAAACACCATATATTTCTTGAATGGCTTGATTTATATTTGTACCACTTTGCAAAGTAGCCATAAGATCCTTAATATTCATTGGCCCCAAATTTTCCACCATAAATCGCACCAAACTTTTTGATTGACCATAAAAAATTATTGCTTCTTCAGGATCTCCTGGAATAACTCTCAAAGAAGTCACTGGCAACATGTTGTCAGTATGAATAGCGTACTCCAACGCAATATCATACGAATACCCAGGAGCAACATTACCATATTCTGCCAAACCTTCATTAAGCCATGATGGGATATTACTAAATCGTCCTCCACCAGCTCGATCTACAAGTATGTGTATAAGTTCGTGCGCTGCAGTTCCATTAGCTGCCCTACCAGACCCAAGTACAATCAATACGTCAAATCCACTAAAGGCCTGTCCTTGAGTAATAAGTTCTCTTCTAACTGTGGAACTGCCTGGAGGTAGCGCCTCAATCATTTCCTTAACATTATTGTACATAGTCACTCTTATGGATTGTTCAGTATCAGCACCCAAGAGTGGCCCCATAAAGCCAAGCGTTTGAGTTATTGCATCTAAAACAATAACAGCTCGTTTTTCAACAGGACCATGATATGAAACAGTTACTGGCCCTGAAGAAATATCTGTCCAGGTGAATCGTGGATCATAATATATGAATTCTTTTAGATCTGTTTTCAGGATAAATCCAGACACATCTTCTATCTCGAAATAATAATTAATTGCCGCGCCAGGAGGTATGTATTTAAGTGCAGTGTCAGTTCTCCAAAACAAATTTGCTTCAACTACTGTACTAGGATCAAATTCCATATAATTATATGTGGTGTTAGCTCTTTTATTCATTTGAAGTCTTACAGATATTTTATTGATTTCATAATCCCCTGCAGCTTTAATTTTAAAGTGAATACCTTTTGGGAATTCGCTGATGACACTTATAGACTCTATTGAAATCAATCCATCGTTAGCAAACACAAATTTAGGATTTAAATTTGTGCACAAGATGACCAAAAAAACCACAATCATTCCAGCTAAAATATTTTTAATTTCCTTCATGATTCTCAAAAAAACCTATCCAAGTTAAAAAACACGTAAATATTTATTTATTTGAATTAATTCACTAATTCGAATACACAAGAAACTCTTTACATTTTTCCAAAACAAAAACTACTAACGGTACATAGATTTGGTTAATATACATTCAGTCATGAAGAATTAACACTTTGCCGTTTTGTTAGTTCCTTTGAAATATGCATCATCCTTTGCCCACATGTGATGAAAGAAAACAATGTGATTATACCTAAGAAGATTATGATTGCTATTTCAAACCATTGCCCTATAACAAGCCCTACACTAAGAACAACAATTCGTTCTGGACGAGTCATTATCCCTACCTCACAATCAATGCCCATACCACCAGCTCGTGCTCTTAAATAGCTCACCATTAGAGATGTGCCAAAAGCTAAATAAACTACAATTACTCCTTCGTAAGATGATTTATCAAGGTAGTAAATCATCAATCCAATCAATAATACCATTTCTGACAATCTATCAATTACAGAATCAAATAAAGCACCGAATTCAGTAACACGATTGGCAGCCCTAGCTAATGCACCATCTAGCATATCAAATAGACTGGCCACTAAAAGCGTTATCCCTCCTATCAGTAACTCTCCTCTACTCACCATATAAGCACTTATAGCAGCACCCAAAAGTCCTGTAAGAGTCATTAAATTTGGAGAAACACCTAATTTAATTAGTAAATGAATTATGCATTTTTCTAGATAGGACCTCAACTTAATACGAATAATATTTCTAATCATACGGTCTCCAAAATTTATATTGTGAAACAACCAAAATACGTTTGGTCATTCAAATTTATACCTGATTAATTATTGTGTGTTTTTCATGCAATTCGTTGTAATATTCCATCACCTGTTTTGCAACTGACTCCCATCTGAAAGATTGGGCGCTTAATCTTCCATGTTTACCCATAGAAACACGTAAGTTGGAATTTTTAATAAGTGTTGAAATAGCTTCTGCCAATTCATCGTCACTTTTGGGCGCCACTAACAATCCTTCATGTCCATGTTTAATTACACTAGAATAGCCTTCTATATCACTTGCAACAACAGGTATTCCAGCTGCCATTGCTTCCAGCAATACTATTCCAAAACTTTCCTTACCTATCGCCGGAGAACAATAAATATGTGATGATTTGTAATATCTAGCCTTATCTTTATCTGATACTGATCCTAAAAACACAACATCATCTAATTTCCGTTCCCCAATGATACGATATGAATCAGCATCAGGATTACCTGACCCAAGAACTAAAAGACGTAAGTTAGGCCAATTCCATTTGAGTTTACTATATGCACTCAACAAGTATTTGAGTCCCTTTCTTTTTTCAAGTCTGCCAACAAACAATAAATTAATCATGCCATCTAAAAGATTGGGGAATGGCATAGCTTCTGCAAAGTCATCTACCTGAATGCCATTTGGTATTATTCGATATTCAGAAGGAAAGTGACTATTTATGAAACGAAATGCTGTATCAGAGACAGCAATACGTCCATGCAATCTCCGGAAATATCTTTTAGCAATTCTTACACCACCAATGCCATATAATTTGGTCCCTCCATTGGTATGGAATGTTCCAACATTGATAGAATTTAAAGATTCAACTACGCCTAAAACATTTAAATTAATGGATCCTGCAAATGGTTCGTGCAGGTGAATAATATCAAAAGCCTCTTTTTTAAGCATCGATTTGATACGAGGTCGCAGCCATACAGACAATGAAACTCGTGCTACTGAACCTCCGCTTGGTATAGGCACTGGTTTACCCATGGGTATGAAATTATCATCTGAGATTTTATTGATATCAGAACAAGGTGCTATGATTCGTACATCATGATCCATTTGATTAAATTGAATAGAGAGTTTCCTGATATGGTCAGTAACTCCACCATGATGAGCATAATCATACGGGGACACTAAAGCTATTTTAAAAGGACGTTTCACGACACTTTACTTATGGCCAAAACTTACGGAGAATCTTAACGAAGATTCAATATCAAAAACCAATATTACTTAAGTTTCATGACCAACAATGAAATTTTCTACAAGTTGTTTAGCTTCATCATCAGTGTATTGAATGGGAGGAGACTTCATGAAGTAGGATGAAGGACCCAAAATTGGACCACTCAAACCTCTATCTTTAGCAATTTTACAACACCTTATGGCATCTATAACCACTCCAGCTGAATTGGGACTATCCCAGACTTCCAATTTTAATTCTACGTTTATAGGAACATCCCCGAAACTATTACCTTCCATTCTTATATAACACCATTTTTTATCTTCAAGCCATGGTACATGATCACTAGGCCCAATATGTATATTGTCCGCGGCAATATCATGATCTAGTTGTGAGGTCACAGAATTAGTCTTAGAAATCTTCTTGCTATGTAAACGTTCTCTTTCAAGCATATTCAGGAAATCAGAATTGCCACCGAAATTCAACTGGTAAGAACGTTCCAAATCTACTCCTCTATCCATGAATAACCGTGTTAATACTCTATGTATGATAGTTGCTCCTACTTGTGACTTAATATCATCTCCAATGATCGGGGAACCAGCCTGTTTGAAACGTTCCTGCCAATAATTTCCACTTCCGCTTGCTAGAAACACTGGAACACAATTAACAAACCCACATCCAACAGCTAACACTTGTTCAGCGTACCATTTGGTAGCCTCTTCAGATCCCACTGGCAAATAACTCACAACAACATCTACTTCTCGTTCTCTTAATATCTTTACAATGTCATCAGTAGGACCATCTGCTTTAGTTATTACATCAGACATGAATTTCCCCATACCATCATGAGTCATGCCACGTTGAACGGTAACTCCTGTGGAATCAACGTCCTGGAATTTAATAGTGTTATTAGGTTTTTCAAAAATAGCTTCTGCTAAATCCTTACCAACTTTGTTGGCATCTACATCAAATGCAGCTACAAAATTAATACTATCAATACCATATTCACCCAAAACTGGATGCATTAAACCCGGTATGGAGTCTTCATTAGTAGCATCATTATATTTTTGGACTCCTTGAACCAAAGAGGAGGCACAATTTCCAACACCTATGATAGCAACGTTTATATTCGCCAATAGTAAAATACTCCCTTACAGCATGCACATTCATGTATTCACGCTGTTTATTACTAAACAATGATAAATCAAATCAAATACTTAAGCACACACGAAATCTTAGCATTGTAGAACCTAATTAGACAAGTTCACACAAACAATACGTATTCATTTGACAAGATAAATTTCAACATTCCATACGTATATCTAATATGGATTATGCTCCAGGACCCCGTTCCATTGAATATGGTTTCCAACGTTTTAGGTTGCTCTGTTGTAGTACGGAAGGGTTAACACATGTCCGTGGCCAACGTCCTCCAAACACTAATGCTATTTCTTGTCCAACGCGTCGTCTTGTTTCTGGAGCCATTCTTGCCGATGCAGAAGCAACGTGTGGTGTCAATATGACATTATCCATTTTTAAAAGAGGGTTGTTCATGTCAGGTGGTTCTTTTTCCAGTACATCTAATCCAGCTCCTGCAATCCATCCTTCTGTCAAAGCTCTGATAAGAGCTTTCTCGTCAACAGTTGGACCACGTCCATTGTTGATAAATATTGACCTTGGTTTCATCAAGCGAAAATCGTCCTCCGTCATCATATGAAAAGCTTCATCAGTAGAAGGAGCATGCATAGATAAAATATCAGACCGTTGAAGCAATTCTATTTTACCCACAGGTTCAACGCCTTGTCTTGTCATCATAAGTTCTTCAATATAGGGATCATATCCAATCATTCGTACTCCAAAAGCTCTAGCTCTTAATGCAGTAGCCTGGGCCGTACGTCCAAACGATAAAAACCCTAAAGTTAAACCCATTAACCTAGGAAATCTAGAAAGGTATGGGCGTCCTTCCAGCCATTTACCATCTCTGACAAGTTTATCCATCGTGATGAGACGTCTGAACGTAGCCAATATCATCATCATAGAGTGATCAGCAACTTCTTCTATAAATACGTCAGGTACGTTTGTTACTGGAATACCTCTTTCAGTAGCTGCGTCCACGTCTACTGAATCAGCTCCTACACTACCCAATGCTATAACTTTACACTTTTCCAAACCATAAATGATATTTCTTGTTATTCTACGTCCTCTAGCTATAATAGCGTCAGCATCTTTGGCAAGGCTCAAAAACTCCTTCTCAGTAGGCACATCAACTTCCATAATCTCAACATCAAGTGGTGACAGTGCTTCCATTTCTAGATCGTAGCGTCCTTCACTTAAGTCGAAAGTTGGTTTATTAGATTTGGGGGCAACTACTTTAAATTTTGACAACAGTAACTTCCTCTATTTCTTCTTAAAGATATAATTGAAAACACACACTTTTTTGACAGTAAACAATGATACAGTATCAGAAAACTCAGATACGTGTCTATTTACAATCGGACAACCATAACCCATCATTACATGCAAGTGTTCATAATCTATATTTGCAATTTTACATACGACGTTATTCGTCAAGGTGTATAAATTCTTTACGCATACCGCATTGACTGGCCCCGCAATATGATTATTTCGTATAAACTATTGACATGTACGAACCTTAATTGGTACCATCTTGGCAAGGTGAAAGACCCTATTAATACCCCCACACACCAAAAGGTTACTAACGCTTACCCTCTCTTATTGCAGTTGGAGGGAGGCAGTTGTGTGCAGACCTCATGACCACTTGCGCAGCAGTAATACTAGCCGCAGGCATGGGTGTTCGAATGAACTCTCAAATCCCAAAGGTGCTCCATCGCGTATGTGGTAAAGAAATGGTTAAACATGTGGTTGAGTGTGTTAACAAATCTGATATCCCACATGTGTCGGTTGTTGTTCAACCAGATTCTAAATTAATAACTGATTTATTGGGCAATGCAGTAAGTTATGTTACTCAACCTACCCCACTTGGAACTGGCCATGCACTTCTTCAAACAAAGTCTAAACTTACTGAAATAGATACCTTGGTAGTCTTGTCTGGTGACGTACCACTTTTATCTCCAGACACTCTAAAAAAAATGGTCCAGTCTCACAAGAATAAAAATGCTTGTATAACTGTCCTTACGTCTTCAAAAAGTAATCCGACAGGTATGGGTAGGATAATTAGAAGCTCTAAAGGCGAATTCTTAGCAATTGTTGAAGAGAATGAAGCTGATGAAAACATATTGAAAATCGAAGAATTTAATAGTGGCATCTACTGTTTTGCAACTGAATGGCTATGGGACAATCTGAAACAAATAAAACCCTCCGAAAAAGGAGAGTTCTACCTAACTGATCTGGTGAGTGCTGCATCTAACCAAGGCATGATAGTAGAAACAATCCAACCTGATGATCCTTTAGAAGTACATGGAATTAACACACGTGTAGAACTCGCGCAAGCTGAAACAGAGATGCGCAAGCGCATTAACGAATACTGGATGTTATCTGGTGTAACGATACCAGATCCTTCTTCAGTATATATCGATGACAGCGTAACACTACACAAAGACAGTATAGTTATGCCAAATACTCATATACTGGGAAATTCGGAAATTGGTTATGATTGTACTGTTGGGCCAAATTCAATTATTTCAGACTCTACAGTCGGTAACAACTGTAAAATTGTTTCGTCTGTTATTGAAGAATCATCATTGTCAAATAGTGTCATGGTAGGGCCTTTCAGTCATATTCGTCCCGGATGTAAGTTAGATGACGGTGTACGAATAGGGAATTTTGGAGAGATCAAGAACAGTCGGTTGGGGAAGGGAACTAAATCAGGACATTTTTGTTATATAGGAGACGCAGATCTAGGTTCAGATGTCAACATTGGAGCTGGAGTAGTAACTTGCAACTATGACAGCCATTCTAAACATCGAACTACAATTGGAAATTCAGCGTTCATAGGATCTGATTCAATGTTAGTAGCTCCAATAATTCTGGGAGATAATTCATCTACTGGAACTGGTTCAATAGTAACGAAAGACGTACCTGAAAATTCAATTGCAGTAGGATCACCTGCCAGGATATTATCGAAAAAAACTCAGAACAAACCTGATTCAAAAACTGTCAACAAGTCCGAATGAATTTCGATTAAAATAATACAGTCATATTCTAAAAAGATATTATGTTAACTTACCTAATACTAGCACTATCCATTTTGATTTTTACTGTTATATCTATTGTGAAATCCAGTATATCATCAGTAAGTCGCGATAGAATCCATCACCTAGTAGCACTTAAAATCAATGGGTCAACAACGCTAGATTTACTACATTCCCTACCCATGGGGCCAACTGGTTCATTATCAATTGCATATCTTGGATCGTACTCAGCAACACTAGTATGTATGGTAATACTTATTATAAATTGGATGGGCATAAACTGGATCACAATCATAGCCTTGACTGCACTCATAGTCATAACAATGACTATGATACACACTCTTTCCAAATTACTTGCTGGAATAAAAGGAGAGTATATTTCTCTCAAATGTGCTTCTCAGGTACGTTGGTTATTCTGGATTTTAAATCCTATATTAACTGTTATCTCCAAAACATCAAATACCATTATGTTAATCAACTATGACCTCAATGACCCTACAGATTCTTCGAAAGTTGATTCACAGATAGATTCTTCAAAAGACACGTTAGATGACAGAGAAGTCAGGATGATTCGTGGCATTGTCCAATTGGATAAAACCGTAGCAAGAGAAATAATGGTGCCAAGAGTTGACATGGTTGCAGTTGAAATTGAAACACCGATATCAGAACTCGCCGAACACATGATTAAAGGAGGACACAGTAGAATACCAATTTACAAAGAACACCTTGATAATGTTGAAGGCGTGGCATACGCTAGAGATATTTTAACTTACCTACTTAGAAGTAAAGAATCTTCTGCTCTTCCTGTAAAAATTTTAATGAGATCCCCGCTTTTCATACCAGAATCTAAAACGTTAGAGGACCTTTTAAAGGACTTCCAACAACTACGTACTCATATGGCAATAGTAGTAGACGAATACGGAGGTGTCTCTGGGGTTGTCACAATAGAAGATCTACTTGAAGAAATAGTGGGTGAAATAGAAGACGAGTTTGACATACTTGAAACATCCATAGAACAAGTCAACGAAAACGAGTTTATCGTAGATGCTAGAACAAGTATGGACGAAATCAACGAACTATTAAACGTTACAGTTGAAAATGATGGATTCGACACATTAGGGGGATTCGTCTACCATCAACTTGGAAAAATAGCATCATTTGGAGATAATGTAGATTACGACGGACTCAACATTAAAGTAATTTCCACTGTTGGAAGACGAATAAAACGGCTTAGAATAACTAGGGAAACCTCAAACGTACAATAGGGACTCCGATCACCGTAAATCAGTACACTTAAATATTGGCTCGTCCAATTTTATATATGTTTAACACGAGCTCTAAGATTCCACAAACATGCCACTGATTTTTTTATTTTTCTGCGACCAACATAGCAGCAGTAGCTTCTGATTCTTCATCACCAATTGCCCTAAGTGTATAAATCCCGATATCCAAATCTATATTCGCAAGCATTTGAAATGCCCCAAACTCGTAGGCCTGACCACCAACAATGATTCGGTCTTCACCTGCCAAAACTCCTACAGCTACAATTTCAACCACTTCATTCGATTTAAAACCAGCACCCCATATCGTAGTGTCAGAACCAGGCTCCACAGAATCTACTATAAGGTCAGC
>CAZSCD010000052.1:0-3034 GCA_964605345.1 uncultured Dehalococcoidia bacterium | reverse complement strand
TCCAAGCATTGCCGATTATGCTCAAGTTATTACATCCGCTGTCATCACTGGATGTAATAACCTTGGGTTGAATAAACCTAAGCTCGTAGTTGAGCCAGGCAGATCTATAGTGGGACGTGCAGGTGTTGCGTTATATACCGTAGGGACCATTAAAAATATTCCAAATGTGCGTAAATATGTATCTTTAGACGGTGGTATGGGGGACAACATACGACCCGCACTGTACCAAGCTCAATACGACGCAGTAATAGCAAACAAAATGCCTGATCCGCCAGAAGAAACGGTAACCTTAGCAGGTAAATTCTGCGAATCAGGAGACATCCTGGTCCGAGATATATCTCTTCCTCATACAACTCAAGGAGATATTATAGCGATACCTTCATCTGGTGCTTATGCACCATCAATGGCAAATAATTACAACATGAATCCTAAACCTGCATTAATTATGGTTATGGACGGGAAACCAAAACTCATCCGCAAGCGCGAAACTTATGCAGATTTAATGTTGGCTGACATTTATTAAAAATCTTCACAACTGATTAAAACAAATGCAATACAATCTATTTCACGTGCACTTAAAATCCTTTGGGTAACACAAAATTCCTCACAATAATTATCAAACACAACATCTCGTATTTCATAACTAATAACTTGGATATTATTCACATATGATATTATCGTACAGCAATATGACAACTATACGAGACAGTCTATGAAGTACGGATACGAAGAAGACTTTCAAACCTCATCACCAATCCTTGCCTCAAAAACCCATCGAATGTATGTGGCAACCTGGACTCTAATCGCGATTAATTTAATACTCTGGATCGCAACGGAACTTGTTGGAGACTCCGAAAACCCCAAGACGTTAATAGATTTCGGGGCACTTTTTGGTCCATTTATAGCAAACGGCGAATACTGGCGGCTGTTTACAGCTATGTTTCTCCATGTTGGCTTAATACACTTATTATTCAACGTCTTTGCGTTATTTATATTCGGTCAAATAGTTGAGCGTGCATTTGGCCAAATAAAATTCATCGTAATTTACATATCCTCAGGATTAACTGGAAGTATTTTTAGTTTTTCATTTAACCCAATATCTATAGGTGCAGGAGCTAGTGGCGCAATCTTTGGAATACTTGGAGCTCTCGTGGCTTATTTTTTGATGAATAGACAAAAGTATGGTGTTTTGGGGCAACAAAACCTGACCGGAGTCGTTGTAATATCAAGTATAAATCTTCTTTTAGGATTTATTACACCAGGTATAGACAACTGGGCTCATATTGGAGGTTTCTCATCAGGATTGCTTATTGGATTAGTCTTGACCCCAAAATATGAAGCGATAAACAAATCGTATTTATACACTGAACAAGAAACAGACATTAACACACTTGTTAAACGATGGTGGATTATCCCAATTATAACAATCGTCCTATTTATATGTACCTGGCTAGGAATCGAAAACATACCTGACAACGCACAGTCCCGTATCCATTCAGCCGAACAACATCTCAAACAAAACAACCTCAGAGAAGCACTAACAGATATCCAAAAAGCCCTAGAACTAAATCCATCTCTAGGTAAGGCTTATTATATACACGGATTGATTTTACGAAGTTTAGGGAATGAAGATAAGTCCCGTGGAGAGTTTTTTAAGGCTATTGCAATCGCTGAACACAACGGCGACAATCAAACAGTAAAGGAAGCTAGAGAAACATTAATGTCAAGCGATACTAAAAGATGAAAAACAATCTACGCAGATTTCTGTTCTTTATATGACACAGGAAGTTTCTGGCCTTTCAAATTAAACAAAGTAACATCCGAAGTACCTAAAATAGCATTCTCGTCCACAACGCACTTGCCAGTCCCTTTGATGTTAGGTAATTCATACATAACATCAAGCAGTGATTGCTCTAGAATAGTTCGTAGGCCTCTTGCACCAGTCTTCTGTGCAAGTGCCCGTTCTGCTGCAGCATCTAATGCATTATCAGTGAACACCAAATCCCAATTGTCCATTTCGAAAAGACATTTGTATTGCTTGACAAGGGCATTCTTGGGTTCAGTTAAGACTCTAATAAGCGAATCCTTATCCAAACTATTAAGAGTTACAACAACAGGCAACCTGCCAATGAATTCAGGAATGAATCCATACTCTAGAAGATCTTCTGAAGTTATGTTGTTAAGCAAACCAGTGTTTCCAGCGTTATCATAAAGTTGTGAAATTCTAGACTGGAATCCTATAGTCTGTTTATCTTTAAATGCGCGTCGTTCAATTATCTCATCCATCCCTTCAAATGCTCCACCACACATGAAAAGTATGTTGTGAGTGTTTAATTGCAGGTAATCTTGTTGAGGGTGTTTACGTCCACCCTGAGGCGGTATATTAGCAGTATAACCTTCAATTATCTTCAATAACGCCTGCTGGACTCCCTCGCCTGACACATCACGCGTGATGGATGGATTGTGGTTTTTACGCGCGATTTTATCTATCTCATCTATGTATATAATTCCATTTTCTGCTCTCTGAATATCGTAATCAGCCGCTTGAATCAGACGCAGCAAGATGTTTTCAACATCCTCGCCAACATATCCAGCTTCGGTCAGTGATGTGGCATCAGCAATAGCCAACGGAACATCCAGTATCTTCGCTAAAGTTTGACCTAAATGAGTCTTGCCAGACCCAGATGGCCCCACCATTAAAACATTAGATTTCTGGAGTTCCACATCACTGTCATGATCATACCAAATGCGTTTGTAATGATTGTAAACCGCTACACTGAGGACTTTTTTTGCCAAATCTTGACCAACAACATACTCTTCTAGCCTTTCAAATATCCACTTGGGATTTAGCCTCTTGGATGCGTGGCTCCAGGGCTCTTTGGGTTGCTCTGGCTTACCGTCAGCAATAATCTGTTCGCACAGCACAACACATTCATCGCAAATGAAGACTCGATCAGGCCCAGCTATTAATCGCTTCACTTGAGATTGAGCGTTATTGCAAAAAGAACACTGATAATCTGCATGACTATCCATT
>CAZSCD010000051.1:0-4031 GCA_964605345.1 uncultured Dehalococcoidia bacterium | reverse complement strand
CGTCCATCAATTGAAGAACGCTATCACTCAAATCTTAATTACATTAGATGCATTGCCGTCGCTGTTAATATTCTATTAAATGAAAGATTTCTTTTAGAAGAAGACGCAGACGTATATTTAAAAGAAGCTATTAATTCGAATATTTCTTGATTTTAAACTACTCAAGTTTACAGAATACATGACCCAATTACGTGTTTACTATTGAATTGTAATTACTCATAATTGCCGGAATTGCCTAATACTATAGGTGATTTACACTAAAACTGCGTAATTGGAGGATTTTATGAGTTCCAAAAGTTTGACAGGATACATACTTGTTTTTTCACCAATATTGATGATCGTTATGTTCGCTGCTGTCTTCCCCACGGTGATTGGAAGCGGAGAAGATTGTCTTAAAGGTGAAGCACTAGTAAAATCCAGCATTGAGGCTGGAATGGAGCACGTCCATCTTACATATGTAGTTGCTAGCTTAGGTGGTTTGGCAATGATGGGAATGTTCCTTGGCTACACTCTTTGGGCTAGGCTATTGCAAGGCGATGATAAAAAGGGTAATGCACTTGCAGTAGTAGCATCTATAGCAATGCCGGTAACTGCCGCTGGCATGATGTTATCAATGGATTTTAACTTTGCCGCAGCCGCTGCCTGGATTGACGGTGACAAAGCAAACGCCATGATTATAGGAGCAGTAGCTCAATATGCAGGTAATAGTTATATTTGGACATTTATCTTCATGAGTATAGGATTTATAGGTCTAGCTTCGGCATTACAATCCACTGATAAGATTAGTAAATCTATAGGTTATATACTTGCGGTGATTTCTCTAATAATGTGGGTTACCGGCATAGCTAAAATTGATACAGCAGGAGCTGGTTTTATACTATTCCTTGGTGCGATAGTCGCAACGGTCGCAAGCGGTATAAATCTTATACGACAAAAAGCATGATAACCTAGACATTATAGAATTTAGTAATGTAAAGGCCCTCCAGCGTTAGGGATACCAATAAATAGCAGGGAGTCAAGGGATATAAGCCCCTTAACGTCCTCTAAGAGGGAAGACGACAGGAGCCTCTTGAGGGATTAGGCACAACTGTAGGGTAGGAAGATTAACCGAAGAGACACACGGTATCATTTCTAGCAGGTTAATCCTAACATTGTAGCACTTGAGGTGTCGTATCCGGGAGATTCTTATGGCAAAATCAGTACTCAAAATATCGGATTTAACGAAACAGTACGGCAAGTTAACTGCTTTAGCTGGGCTTAATTTAACGCTTCACGACGGAACTGTACATGGCCTTGTTGGCCCTAATGGTGCAGGCAAAACTACGTTGCTTTTAATAATCTCAGAACTCAGAAGGGAAACTTCTGGAGAAATCACATTCGGTGTCCCACCTAACAAAGTCATGCTTATGCCAGACACCCCTGATTTTTTCCCACTTCTTACTACTCGGGAAATTGTGGACTTGGCTCGTTATCCCTTTAGAAAAGAAGTAAGTGAAGAATCAGTTGCGGAGGTAATTGAGTTAGTTGGATTGGGTAACGCCATCGATCGTCGTGTTGGAGGTTTTTCCAGGGGTATGAAACAACGTCTTGGATTGGCCACTACATTGATCGGAGAACCTCAACTGCTACTCTTGGATGAGCCATGTTCGGCACTTGATCCGATTGGACGAAGGGAAATATTGGATATCATATTGCAATTAAGAAGCAAATCTACCGTGCTGTTTTCAACTCATCTCCTGAGTGACGTTGAAGCTGTATGTGACTCAGTCACCGTGGTAGACCACGGAAAAACATTGTATGAAGGTAATGTAAGCGACATTAGAAAATCTAAAAACCAGTCTTTTGAAGATGCGGTTCTGGAACTGCTCAAAGCTGGTAGGAGCGCCAGATGAATTTGTGGAAAATGGAACTAATTCACCTGTTCCGTAGCTGGCGGGGTTGGACCTTGTTAGGAACATTCATACTGGCAAGCGTGTTGTCGGTTGTTATAGGTATATTCATTGAACGAGCTAATGGTAATTTTTCCTATGGCGAGGCTCTAGACATATACATGGTATCCTCGATTGTGGGTACACTTCTGTTTGTCGGTATTGTTGTATCTTCCCTAGCTTTCGATGGTAATAAGGATTCATCGATATTCCTCAGAACTAGATTCTCAGTGAAACAAATTCTTCTAAATAAATTACTGATCTACTGGCCGTTATCAGTAATTTATTTCTTCATCGGATTTTTCCTAACCCTTATAGTCGGTCTACTAATTTTTGATACATCAGACTCCCTAAGCCTTAATTGGTTCTTGTGGGGAATGTTCTTGCAACTGGTTTCTGGTCTTTTTTATGTATCACTTATGCTGTTTACGTCATCGATTTTCAGAGGCTCAGTTGCTTCTGTTTTATTAACGTTGGCAGTACTCATAGGGATACCAATAATAGGAGGCACTGTTATCACCGTTGAATTACTTATGCGTGGACTCATTCAGACGCCGCCGGCGCAATGGGAAACAGTATCTTACGTAGCGAAAGTGTTGCTTTGGTGGCCAGCTGCGCTGTCCGATACCCAGGCATTCCTTAGCGTGACCGAATCAGAAATAAGAACCGGAATCGTTGATTTCTTCGGCCAGTCATATGAACTGGATCCACACTTCAGGTATAAGCCACTCATTAGTACTGTAATCGCCAGTCCTCTGTTAGCACTATTTGCATGGCGTAGATATTCAAAGCGAGAGATGTGAAGTTAACCGAAAATCTATTCTAGGCTTTGCATCCAGAGGGTCTTTACATTACTACTGGAAATCTCTGACTTAAAGTTTATTTTCCTCATTAATAGTTTTTATATACCATACTACTCTAAGGTTGTTGAAGAAGTTGTAATATATTCCCGTCTGGATCTGTAAAAGTCCCTACCCAGCCACCCCAATGTTCCTTTTCAGGTAATCTTAGAAACTTCACGCCTTTATCTTTCAAAATACGATATGTCGTTTGTATATCTTTTACTTCCAAATTGACCATAATCCGAAAAGGTTCAGTTGTAAATTTTTTAACTTTAGAATGTTTCCCAATACCTAAACGAATATCCCGCCACTTAAAAGACACGAAATCATGTCTTACTGAATTGGGCTCTAATCCCAATACATGTTGATAAAAAGTTACCAATCTATCTACATCATCAGTCCAAATAATCACACCCGAAATTCCTTCAATCATTTGCATCTCCTAAACACAAACCTTACTAAATCCGTCTTTTTCTGAAATATTTATTGATAATTAATAACGTGGGGGACTTAAATCCGATTTTAATAATTTTTGCGTATTCGTTTCCACAGAAATATTACCAAAGCATATTCTATTTTTGATAGCCACCAATTATAATGTAAGTCCGGGACAAGATAGTGGTAGATGAAGAAAGTCTTCGGAGGGTCCCGAGAAAGGAGGACGCCCGTTGGACAGTTTTAGTAGTAGGAGGTGGGCCAACTAGGTGTTCGTTGGAACACCTCCCACAAAAAGGGCCCCAACACGTTGGGGCCCTTTCCTTTTGTGTTCAAAAGTCCACTGGACGACATCCAAATTCATCCATCAAAAAAACGTCTGGGATTCTGAACCATTATCTGATTGATGGTCTCTTCAGTAACTCCCATGTTCATAAGCTTAGGTATAACTCTTCTTGTGATAAATAGGTAACTATCGGGATTTTCAAGTCTTCGATTTCTCTGAAACTCTTGGTTGGCCATGTGTAAAGTAGAATTCCAATCGTGTCCAAACATTATCTGGCTACTGTACCCTGCGTCTATTAGTTTTTTCGCTGTATCAGTACGTTCATCTGGTCCAATAGACTCAGGGAATAAGTCATTGGGATAAATGTCTAAGCCCAGCCAAACACCTTTTTCCATAAGACCAATAAGATATTCTGTATCTGTGGTCTCATTGCTATGTCCAATATACACACGATTCAATGGGACTTCTTCATCTTCAAAAATACTTACCTGTTGTTCTCCAGTTTTTTCCGGCGCAAATGTGTGTGTGGAAATTGGAACG
>CAZSCD010000050.1:0-3182 GCA_964605345.1 uncultured Dehalococcoidia bacterium | reverse complement strand
CCAGCCATGCCAAAATTGAATATTGGAGGCATCATAGGAGGACGAGGGCGGAATTATAATCTGGTAGATCCATACTACATATCAGATTTCTGTACCATCATAATAGACGTACATTTCGTGCATGGACAAACCGTTGATTCTATTGTCGATGATATACGCCGTACTCTGGATCCAATAATGGCATCTGATTCAGATTTTAAATATGAAATAGAAATACCTATTCCTCGTAACTTTGTGGGGTCCAGATATCTAGTTATGGAACCATTAGATGTACCAAAAGACGAACAGATTGTACAAACGGTAGTCAAAAACCATCAGATAGTATCTGGAATGCCACCAAAAACAATTGGAGCTGTCCTGCCTTTGTCATATTCTGGCGACGACACTTGCCATCTTTGGAAAGCAGGTATCCCTTGTGTTCTATACGGTCCTAGTGGTGGATGGGACAGAGAAGAAGAGCCAGACAACTACGTGTCAATCAGCGAAATGGAACAATGCGCTAAGGTTCTTGCTCTAACCGCAATTGATGTCTGTTCATAGTGCTAACAAAGAGAACAATATCTTTTAACAAATATCTAAAAATAAATGAGAAGTGGTCAACTTAAGCACGACCCAATATTTTATAGATTAATCTGTGGATCCATATAATTTTTCTCTTTCTCATAGATTTGAAGACGACACCGATTAACGTCTACTATGATCACTCGATCATCTACATCAATCTCCACTCCTAAAGGACGGTTGAATCTACCGAACGGCTCCAAATCTTTAGCTCTACGATAGGCCTTTGCATAATCTGGATTGGCATCAATTCTTTCTTTACCCCATTTCGATAATTCATAAGCATCTCCTTCCAAAGAAGTAATACTGTTGCCAGTGGAATCATAAATTCTAACTAGTTTCCCACCCCAATCAGTAATATATACGTCGCCCTCACTGTCAACAGCCACGTCTGCTGGGCGTTGAAGAGCCACGTCTCTACTTAATGATGACCCGAAACTCAAAAGGAAATCGCCGTCTGGAGAGAATTTTTGCACACGGTTATTATCCCAATCCGCAACATAAACGTGACCATTATTATCTACTGTAATACCCCATGGTCGTTTGAATTGACCTTCTGCATTACCAGAACTCCCCCAACTAAATAAAAACTTGCCATCTTTAGTAAATTTCTGAATTCTATCGTTAAGACTATCAACAACATATAAATTGTCATCTCCATCAAAGTCTAAACCTGAAGCACCGTTCAGTTGTCCAACTCCAGAGCCTGAATCTCCCCAACGTCCAATACGATTACCATTTGAATCGAAAATTACAATGACGTTCAAATATTCATCGGAACAAAATAAATTGCCCTCTTTATCAATCGTTATGCTACATGGCCAAACAAATTCATCATGCCCAAAATCATCAATGAATTCCTGATCAGCAATTGACACCTTAACAACTCGTTTACCTGAAGCCTGAACTACACCGTTAGGGTCATCTGTTCCTCTATTAAGAACAAATCCCACACCATCAGCATCTACCACGACAGATGTGGGATAAAGAAATCCATTTCCAATCTCATTAAGACTTCCTATTGCGTGACTAAAATTCCAGGTACGACCAGCAACAGTAGTAGTTAACATGAAGATATCCTAAAAACTAACTTAATTTCAGTTTAAAATCCAGCGTTGTTTTTGTTAATAAAGTCAAATTGTTCAAATTGACCATTCACAATAGGGACAGGATCTAATCCAAACCAATCGTCTAATATAGATGAGTAAGTTCCTCGGAAATCCGTGTTTGGAACTAAATCTCCTTGTTGCAACGCCTCTTTTCTAGTATCTGGATATACACTGTACATACCACCATTAACGTTAGGGCCAATAACAAATGACACTCCAGCAGCTCCATGATCAGTTCCTGATCCATTATCAGTAACCCGACGTCCAAATTCTGAAAAAAGTAACATAGTTACATTATCATCGGCATCATGTTCTCTGAGATCATCCCAGAAGTCAGTGATTGCTTTCGAGACTTCACTCCACAATCTAGCATGTGTTCCACTTTGAGCCGCATGAGTATCAAAACTGCCATGTTGTGTATAAAAAACTCTGGTACCAAGATTTGATGTGTGTATAGAAGCCACATCCCTCAAACTTTTACCGATATTGTCAACTCCATACTCCACACAAGACGAATATTGTAAAGTAGCACTTTTCAATATATCTGCACCTTTCAGTGCATCTATTCCAGTCTGTCCCAAATATTCCATAACTGGACCAGTTCCCATGGCTGGCCCATACATATTGGCAAAACGTTCTAACATTTTTAATCTTTGTTCTTCTTGTTCTATACCAGTCAAAAGTCCATAAGTTGAAAGATCAGATACTGAAGCTACTGACACACCTGGGGCCACTAATGCCCTAGGTAAAGCATGTCCAATATTAACTCCCGTCACAGGATTATCGCTATTAGGATCTATATCTCTTATTGCTCGGCCCAGCCAACCTTCAGTTCCAATTTTATCCGGCTCACATGTATGCCATATATCCATAGATCTAAAATGAGATCTTGGAGAATTTTCAAATCCAATTCCATGCACAACAGCCATCTTGCCATTGTCAAACAAATCTTTCATTGGGGCCATAGCTGGATGAAATCCCATTTCATCATCCACTTTAAGTACTTTGTCTTCAGGAATATGAAGAGATTTACGAGCATCATAATAATTGGAATCAGTATACGGAACTACGGTGTTAAAATAATCATTACCACCCGTTAATTGCAACACAACTAAAACTGGATCTTTTTTGTTCATTGTTGTCATTTTGGATCTCCTTCGTTCATCACGTAAACTATAGCCTATCCAAACTGGTACTCTTTAGTTGATGCGATTAATGCAAGCATGCTTGCCACGTGGATCGAATAACCAGCATATCCTTCTTTACTTGACAAGTCTTCCAATTTCTCGGTAGCAGCATGAGCCACTAG
The DNA here is from genome assembly GCA_964605345.1 of uncultured Dehalococcoidia bacterium. GTDB lineage: Bacteria > Chloroflexota > Dehalococcoidia > Lucifugimonadales > CAZSCD01 > CAZSCD01. Next base: position 203 of record CAZSCD010000050.1, on the reverse strand, counting down.
TTCTTCACGAGTGACTCCAGATACTTCTAAAGGGCCCATCTGATCCAAGCAACGATCTACTAATACATCTGGCGTAATATCCTTGTCAGTTGCCGCAACTCTTTTAACGATATTTTGAACACCTTTCATATTAGTATCTGCAATCCGGTCAGCGACAAAGTTCACACGTTTCACCAAAGCACCGCTGTTAATCCATTCTTTAC
>CAZSCD010000049.1:0-2727 GCA_964605345.1 uncultured Dehalococcoidia bacterium | reverse complement strand
ATACCTGATTCCTGAGAGTATCCTACAGCCGCAGCAGTGGCCGAATCTGGGACTCCGATCACCATGTCGGCATCAACAGGATATTCTTTTGCAAGCTGGGCTCCCATAGCCATTCGCACGCCATAAACCAACTTGCCATCTAGAAAGCTGTCTGGGCGAGACAAGTAAATGTGTTCAAAAATACACGAAGCCCGAGGCTGATTTTTTTCGCGTTTATAAATGGCTCTAAGTCCCTGTTCATCAATCATTACAGCTTCGCCTGGCTCAACTTCTCTGAAATATTCAGCTCCTATGTGATCCAATGCACAGGACTCTGAAGCAATAACCCACCCTTTGTTCAACTTACCTATACAAAGGGGACGGACACCAAGAGGATCTCTAATTCCTATCAATTTGTCCTTAGTCATTACTGATAAAGAATAAGCTCCCTGCAATCTACGCATAATGTAAGCCATTCGGTCTTCCCAAGAAGACACCGGCGCATGAGCTATGAGTTGAGCAAGTATCTCGGAATCATTACTCGAAGAGAAAGCACATCCCCACTCTTCAAGTTCACTCTTCAATTCAACTGCATTGATTACATTGCCATTATGTGCCAATGCGATTTCTACCTCGTTACTTTTAGCTAGGAAAGGTTGGGCATTGGCAAGTTTATTAGAGCAGGTGGTCGAATAACGAGTGTGGCCTATAGCCAAGTGCCCAGGTAATAGAGCTAAATCATCTTCTTCGAAGGCATTTCCTACCAACCCCAGCGAGGTTTTTACTTTAATGTTTTCCCCATTGCTTGCAGCAATGCCAGCAGATTCTTGGCCGCGATGTTGGAGTGCATACAACCCAAAAAACACGAGCCTTGACACGTTTTCATTTGGAGCATAAACGCCTACGACACCACAAGCCTCTTGCACATTTCGATTCACAGGCTCGGAAACGGATGTCATCAATGCTGAAGGCAATTCATTCTCCATGGTAAAGCACACCTCTTAGCCATAAACCCTGCCTTTCCTTTATTATAAAGCTACTCAAAAACTCTGGTCAACGCAGTCTTTTGCATAATGTATCTGTTTCACAGACAAACCTTTTTATTTTCTCCATTATGGATTTTATTCACACTTCTGACACTATAGGTTGTGCCATTATCCAAAGACTGACAGCAGTATATAAAACCATTAAGACTAGCATAGGATACTGGCCTCGAAGCGACAAAAGTTGGCTCATTTCCTTTCTTATGGCCATTACATGTGCAACATATACAGCAATAACATGCCCCACAACTATAGCCGCTACCGAAATGTACCATACAAATTTGGCGTTGATAACCGCAATATTGATTTCGTAATTTGCAGTTCCGAACAAATCCCAGCCCACTCCAAATGGGTCAGAAATTAATGGAATAATTAACTGTCCTGGAACAACTAATAAATACAGGAAGTGAGCTAAATTATAAGCCAATACAATCGGAATAAGTGCAAAAACGAACCTGCTCGCAACCTCGCTTACAGAATCTATATCTTTAGAAAGAATTTTTGACAACCATGAAGCTAGCATATATATCAAAAGGAAAATAATTGGCAACATTATCAATCCTATCGAATCGACAATATTGTTTTCAAAAGTATCCACAAAAGAATAAATCGACTGATAGGCTGTGTTCCATACCGGAGTAGCCGTTAAGCCATCAAACGTAACCAAAGATAACGCCAAAATCACAAAGGCGACAACCGGGAATTGTATTTTTTCAGGTCGCGCCAAGGCGATGGCATATGGCCTAAGGTTTATTTTCTTATGGCGCCAATTTGCCATCTCAAAACATGCACCACAATTAACACATCCTTCTGTTGATACACCACAGTCTAAAGGACACTTTTCGCACATTGATTCATCATTCACTTGAATTTCTGTAGGAGAGAACCTAGCAAAAAGATCAAATAAAACCGAAAAACATTCGCCACATTTAATCCATTGATGTTTTCCAAAGCTTATCATTCCAGCCCAAGTAATCGCAGAATACAATACTATCAGCACACCCATTTTGAATGGTTGTGCTGCGTCCGAATATATGTTTTCAAGCCATCCAAATATCAATAACAAAATTAAGGCAGGCCAAACTGACAATCGTTTAGGATAACGGAAAAGAGCTGTTTCTCGTTCATTTGTGTTTTCTAGCCATTCATAAATTATTTTCCATGGATTTATTAACATCCAAATGTTACCCAATCCAGCAGTTAAATATCCTAGCCCAACCCACCAAATAATCCATATGAATGTGGGTGCAAAGTTTTCAATTGGATTATGATCACCAAAAAATGCAGTGGCTATAACCAGCACAAAAACAAGAACTGACAAGATTTTAATAATTTCAATGAAAAGTTTATTCTTCGCGAAATTCGACGCCAATCTTAGTTTTAATAAGTCATATCGAGGATACTTTTGAGAAGTTGGCAAATTAGATGTGAATAAACCCATGATCACAAAAGACAGCACAACCACAGCGGCTCCACCAAACATGAAAAACGTTAAGGGTATTGGAAGGTCATACCTTTCACCAACACCATGAGCATATACTGAGTTAGGTAGCACAACAAAGAGCAATCCAACCAAGCCTACCAAAACAAAGTTTCTCTTGTTCATTTTGTTTCCCTATCTTGGATGAACTTCCACCCAGCCCAATATTATTTCTTCAGATTCTGAATGGGCATCATGTCCTTCTTCCGAATGGGCATCATGTCC
>CAZSCD010000048.1:0-7761 GCA_964605345.1 uncultured Dehalococcoidia bacterium | reverse complement strand
TATTTCCCCTTAATCGGGAAAAAAGAAGAATTTTTTCTTTCAAGGGAGATTTGGTTGTTATCAAATGATATAGCCAGTGTTCACCGGCGCTTCCTCCTCCCAACAAACCAGATAACTCGTGATGGAAACGTCTGACGAGATCATCTCCCATGGAACGCTCATTGCCAGCAGCGAGTAGGTCATCCACGGTTTCTTCATAACCTTTATGCATACGTTCGCTTAAATCTTCTCGTGTGCTACCAAAACCAGCTCTACGCATTAGGTGAGCCATCAATTCAATAGATCTCATGGTGGACATATATCAAACTCCTGGATAGTTGGCGTGGTCTAACTCACACATGGACACATTCATTATAATGGATATATGACGAATTCCCAAATAATCATAGATTTAACAGTTGTGGGGAGGGTTTGTCATTCGTTATCTGGCAAAGACATAATAAAACTAATCAGTGCTTGTAGTTCTTCAGTCACCATCTCGTGGGATACATTGTGTACCAATCCAGTTTGAAAAACTTCCTCAAGGTTTTCCGCACTTCCGTCATGGAAATACGGTGCAGTTAACCATATACCACGTAACGATGGCGTGTCGAATGATGTATTTATACCCTGAGAATCCTTTTCTTTTTTGTGGTCACTTGTTCCTACATCATGTATTTTATGATCTGTATAAAAAGGTGGCACATGACATGTCTGGCAATTTAATTCATTAAAGACTGATTGCCCTAGAGATATAACATTCTTTTCGTTGTTGTAAGGTGAACTAGGACTCTCTAAAGAGGCAAGATAGGCTGCCAAAGCATCAAGTTCTACAGAAAGACCTGAATGTGGTTCACCTAATGAGTCAACACGGTGTGACTATCGGAAGGCTGATTACCTCCACCACAACCCACCAACAGTATAAGTGCTGCGGGTATAACCAGTATCGATATTAATTTCAGATTCATTTCTGTGCTCCAAGTTGTACCTAATCCCACACGAGGTTTCTAGTCACAATATTTGAGTTAGTATAGCTAATAATTTAAAATGTGGCTACAGTCCATTAGTCATATACAGACCAGAACAATTTATACCTGAAAAGAATGACATAACTACGATTCCTACCACAAACACTATATTAAGCAGATGATCTAAAAGAGGTTAAGTGATGAAGAAGTTACTAATAGCTCTAGGGATAATAATATTATTTGCCACATTGTCTTGCGGGACTAAAGAAATAACGGTCGAAAAGATTGTTGAAGTAGAGGTAATCAAAGAAGTACCTGTGGAAGTTTTCATAGAGACGCCAGTCGCAATTGAAGTGATCAAGGAAGTGGCGAAAGTTAAAGAGGTGTTTGTTACTGCTACTGTTACATTTACGCCTATTGCTACTGCTACATCCACACCTATTGCTATTGCTACATCCACACCTATTGCTACTGCCACACCCACATCTATTCCATTAGTGAACAAGATAGATAACGAAGCATTTTATGAATGTGTGGCAAATAACATTTCTCAAGAAATTGCAGCAGATATAATTATTGTAAGCGATGGATTCAGTTTTACTGCTGAAACTGTAAACCAAAGGATAGTTCCAGTTGAGCAACTGGATTTGATATGGAGTTGCGGAGACCAACACGGAATATTTGATTTAGATTCGATTGAAACTGAGATACCTGAACCTGAAAATATACTGGTTCCAACTACGCCTATTACTACATCTACACCTACTGCTACATCTACCCCTACCCCCACATCTATTCCATCAGTGGATAAGATAGATAACGAAGCATTTTATGAATGTGTGGCAAATAATACATCTCAAGAAGTTGCAGCGGGCGTAAACATTGATAGCGACGGATTCTTGAATGCGACTGAGACTACCGAACATGAATGGGATTTAATATTATCTTGTGCAATAACATATGGACTCATTGATTTGGGTGATGGCATCGAGGTGAATACCACATCTGAGTCTACTGTTTCTACATCTGAAGAAGCCGCCTTTAGAGAATGCATTTCAGATTCCGTATCTCCAGATATTGTGGACATTGCAATACAATACAATGTGCATCCAGACTTCATCTTGGATTCCTTCGGTTTAACCGGAGATCAAATCGCGTCTTTATTCAGTTGTGGAAGTATTACAGGTTTAACTGATTTACCTGATAAAGGACCGTTGACTAACAATGAGAAAGAATTTCAGTCATGTGTGCGTTTACAAGGCAACATGAGTACTGGAGATTTGGGGTCTTTAATAAGGTTAACTCAGAGCGGATTGCCAGATTTTTCCCAATTAGGATATCGAGGGGTACCTCCAGAATATTTCCAGAATGTAATAAATTGTGTGCCCAGTATAGGAGACCTGTTAGATGCAGGATCAGTACCAACAGAAATTATTGATAAGGCAACCATCGTTGGAAAACAAGCCCGACCTTCCGTAGTTGTTATTGAAACCTTGGACGGGACTGGATCAGGGTTTTTTGTTACGGAAACTGGAACAATCATGACTAATCAACATGTAGTAGATGGCCATGATACGGTTACAGTGTGGTTGTTAGATGGTAGAAATTTTGAAGGTCGTGTTTTGGGTGGGACCGATTTCCCAGATGTTGCGGTTGTTCAAATTGATGCATCAGAAGAATTTATACCATTACCCATCGGGTCCTCCGATGAACTAAAAATGGGTCAATGGCTAGTGAATGTCGGACATCCATCAAATGTAGGCAACTGGGTGACGACGGTGGGAGATCATATTAAAACTTTCCAGAGCTACCCTTCGATGGACGAAGAAGATTCACATCGAACCTTAACTACTAGTGTCCCAGGAGTTCCTGGAGTTAGTGGCTCACCATTATTGAATTTAGACGGAAGTGTTGTGGGTTTAGTTTATGCAGGAACTCCCAGAGAAGCAGAACACGTTGATGGAAATCCCTCTTTTGTATTGTCAGATCAAGTTTTCGATTATGTCGTAACTAGGTCACTTGGACTGTCCGTAGGGATTGAATCTGCCATGAACGTCGTATCAGATATCACTGGAAACGAATCGTTTGCCCGAACAAGTAAGGATCTACCTAATGAGACTCCAGAGTATGGAATGACAACTGAGATTAAATCATGCGTATCAAGTGTGATTGGTCAGGTAGGATCTGATAATTTCGATGTGACTATAGGAGGTTTGCCTGACTTTTCAAAAATGAGTGAGATTGTAATATCACCTTCGGAGTTTCGGTTGATAATAGCCTGTTTGCCATCGGTTCATTTGCTTCGTGAACCAATAAAATTAGTTGCTAGTGACAGGCAACCACTTTTCGATGATGATATCATCGAAAAAGCTTATTTACTTGGACAGCAAGTACGTGATTCTGTGGTAGCTGTTGAAACTCCAAGTGGAGTTGGAACTGGATGGATAATGTCTGATTCCGGTCATATCATGACAAACGAACATGTAGTAGGCGAATTTGATTATCTGACGGTTCGATTTTTGGATGGAAGACGTTTTGAAGGTCGTGTAATAGGACGGAATCCTGATTTAGATGTGGCGGTAATAAAAATTGATCCACCTTCAGGTATAACGTCACTCTCCGTTGGCACAACGACAGACTTGAAGTCAGGAGATCCATTGGTTGCTATTGGACATCCTGGAATAATGGGTTACTGGATAACCACAATTGGAACCTTCACAACGGCAAAAACTATTCTTGGTGATGGAGAATTCGGATTGGATACGTTAGTCTCATCGGTACCTGGATCCGAAGGTAACAGTGGCGGTCCAATGTTTAATATGGATGGACAAGTGGTGGGACTTATTTATGGAGGGAAACCTATTGAAGAGGTCATTTTGGGTGATCCACCAAAAATTTCATCTCCTGAAGCCAGGGTATATTTGGTGCAAGAATCACTAGAACTGGCAGTCGACATAGAAAAAGCAATGAAAGTTGCTACAGAATGGATCAAAATAAACGATTAAGGTTAAGTAGCTAGTCATATATATAACAGTACAAGTTATACCTGACACGTAGGTAATAGTGAAGGAGTAATTATGAAAAACCTACTCATAGTTATAGGCATAACGTTAGTACTTGCATCATTAGCTTGTGCAACCAAAGAAGTTGTGGTTCAAAAAGAAGTAGAAAGTTTCAGCGTAGACAAACTTAGAAATCTAACTCAACCTGATCGCCTTACTGTGAAACTGGATGAATTCCAAGTAGATTGCCCCCCCAATCTAGCCAATCAATTTACAAACATTCCAATTTCTGATTCTCCAATTGAAATATATTACATGAAGGTACGTGTTGAAACGACATCTCTTTGGACCTCTATAGTGGTGTCAGGACTTGGATCTATGACAGCTCAACATGTTCTCAAACAGGGAGATGAAGAAATCAATGTGCAAATTCAAGGACTAGACATATTCGAGATATCACGGCCTGAAGATGGTAACAGTGTGGGTCAAAACATAATCTTGGAGATTGACGCAATTGTGCATAAAACCAGTGATGATGTTGTGTTTCACATTAGTAAGGAGAATTCTGGAACAACCGTATACACATTGTTGTATGACAATGGTGATAACGTCGAGGAGATAGCTAGATTCACCAATGACAAGTTTGGTGAAGGGGATAATACGAAGACATTTACGCTTGACCCATATGCTCTTCCACCACCACTCACTTCAATGGTCACTAATCCATATTCTGGCCCTTTATTCGACGCACATGCCCACTTAGTAGGTTCCAAAGATATCAAACATACCTATGCCAAAGATGACAGGCTACACATTAATCGTGAAAGAGCTGATGAAATCTTCGCTGCTTTGGACGATGAAAATATCATAGGATTGATCGGTTTTCTGCCTGTGATACATGAATATTTTGTTAATGATGACTCCTTCAATCGGCATTATCAGGAGGAGACTTTGTCGGTAGTAAACAGACCTGATAACAAAATCATCCCGTTTCTCCATCCCAACAGTCATATTGGTATTCCTCCAAATGAACACGGTGGTAAATTAGTTGACTTCATTGTACGGAACTTCGAAAAGAATGAGATTCCGTTTCGAGGCGTTGGTGAAATTCATACCAGCTATCCACAGACAGATTCGTATGAAGATATGAGGATGACAGATCCAGTTATGTTGGATTTATACGATTATGCTGCAGCGAACGATTTAGTAGTGATGATTCACCCAGAATTAACTGACATGGAAGATGTCCACAAGGCACTGACCCATAATTCGGATACGACATTTCTTCTTCATGGGATTATCAACTCTGGAGATGGGGGGCAACCTATAACTGGAGTGCTCGGTAGTTTATTTGAACGCCATCAAAATGTATACTTCTCAGTTGATGCAGCATTGATGTTGGGATATAGTTTGATGGATTCTTGTATGTATGACAAAGAACAGTTCCTAGCAAACTTACAGTCAGAACCCTCCTACCATACAATGCTTGCGAGTTCAGTAACGTTCTGGAAGCCAGTTATTGATGCTTATCCCGAGCGAATGATGTGGGGTACAGACCTATACTATTGGTGGCATTACGATCCAGATGTGATTCATGAAATCGCAAGATTTGGCCGGGACTTCATAACTCATCTTAATCCTGACGTACAGGAAAGATTTGCATATCGTAATGCTGTCAAGATGTTAAATATTACATTGGATTAACAGTTACTAACATATGAGGTTTTTCAATTTAAAGAAGAGAGTCTAGATAACTAATGAGAATACCGTTCAATAATTGATGTTGTTAAAACAATGAATGAAAAAGGATTTAACCCAAAGTCTGCTCTAAAATTACTGAGTAATATGGATGATGATATAAAAACTGCTGTAGAAAATTACGGTAATCCATCTGATCGTGCACTGCCGGCAAATTTCGGTACTTTGGCCCGTATTATTGTTGGACAACAAGTTTCTCGCTCTGCTGCTACAAGCATATGGACTCGACTTCTTGATATGGGCATTGAAGACAGTAATATTATATCTAGAGTCAAATTAGAGGATATGATGATGGCCGGCTTATCACGCCGTAAGTCTGAATATATTATTGGAATTGCTAACGAAATTCTTTCCGGAAGTCTTGATCTTAAATCTTTGAGTAACCTTCATGGAGAAGAAGTGAAAGAACGCTTGATTTCTATACGTGGGGTTGGGGCATTGACAGCTGATAATTATAGATTATTTGCTCTTGGTGATATGGATGCATGGCCTGCGAATGATATCGCTTTGCAAGGCGGTATGAAAATTATAAAATCATTAGATCACCGTCCTAATCGTGAAGAAATGGAGTCACTTGGTGGAAACTGGAGGCCTTATAGAGGTGCAGGAGCATTACTTTTGTGGCATGTGTATGGAGTTGTGGTCAAAAAAGCAGATGCCTCGAACATATAAGTCTTTTATACCAACGTCAGGCATACCAAATTTATACTAGGATCTGTCAATGTTTGAGCTAAAGAGTCTTAACAAAAAATAACCAGCTGATCCAGCAATAAGAGATCCTAAAAGTATTGCGATTTTAGATTGACTAGAATACTCAATAGAGACAAATGCCAGGTCTGCTATAAATAACGACATTGTAAAACCCACACCAGCTAGTAATGAGACGCCTAGTATATGAAACCAGCCTACACCTGGAGGCATATGTCCAATCCCAAGTTTAATAGACAGCCACGTAAATAGGAAAATTCCTAAAGGCTTACCAACAACCAATCCCAAAATAATTCCGAACGCAACAGGTTCAAATATATTTTGGATAATACCAGCATCCAAGACGACGCCAGCATTTGCCAACGCAAATAGAGGCATAATTCCGAATGCCACCCATGGATGAATGCTATGTTCTAAACGTTGTAAGGAGGACCCTACATCTTTGGAAGCTCTTTCCGACTTCTCAGTTTGATGAGGTGTAGTTAACACTCTAGGCCCTGTATCCCCTCGTTCATCAAACTGTCTAATAAGTCCTTTAATCTTTATAACAAATCGCTGTAAGTCTAAACGCACTAAACGTACATTTAATGGGATAGTTGCCGCAAGTGCTACTCCAGCTACCGTAGAATGAATCCCTGATTGCATAAAGGAAATCCAAACTATAATACCTAAGCCAATAAATATATAGATATTTCTGACACCCAATATATTTAATAGAGTTAAAGCTACTAAAGTGCCTCCACCTAAACCTACATATATCCATGTAATCGCCTCTGTATAGAATAAAGCAATGATAACAACTGCCCCTATATCATCGACTATAGCGCAAGCTGTAAGGAAAATCTTTAATGATATGGGAGCTCTACTACCTAACAATGCTAAAATACCAAGTGAAAATGCAATGTCTGTCGCTACGGGAATTCCCCAACCCCTCATCCCTTCAGTCCCGAAATTCATAGCAATATATATGCCTGCTGGCACCAACATTCCACCAATTGCAGCCATGACGGGGAGAGAAGCCTGTTTAATGGAGGCCAGTTCACCAGCTATCAAAGAATGTTTAATCTCAAGTCCAACAACGAAAAAGAATATTGCCATTAATGCGTCGTTTACCCAAAAATGCAATGACTTATCCAGCATAAAGCCTTGCACACCCACAATGAAGTGGGTTTCCCATATTTTTTCATAACTATGTAAATCTATATTTGACCAAAGTAGAGCTATAAACGTACAGATCAACAGCAATATCCCGCCAGAAGCCTCTCGAGAGACAAAGCGTTGGAAAGGCTGAATTAATCTATCCATAGGTTGGTTGTTTAACATATTCATTTAGCTATTCCGGAAAA
>CAZSCD010000047.1:0-11000 GCA_964605345.1 uncultured Dehalococcoidia bacterium | reverse complement strand
ATTTGAGTGTATCAGGAGCAACGTTGATTGGAGCGGGGATTTTATCGTTTATACTTATAATTATAATGTTATGCAACAAAACCATATGGCGATTCTAACGATAACTATCCTCTACGTCTCAGGTATAAGTTGTACTGCTATGTCTATGGCTAACGTACTATAGTCACATCTTAAATTATTATCTATACTAACTCAAATGGAGTGAACTGAAAACTAAAGGTGAATTGCTATGTACTGCCCATCATGCGATATCAGTAATACAACGAATGCTAAGTTCTGTGGAGGATGTGGCAATCCTTTAAATGCCTCTACACGACCCATGGTTGGTTTCGGTGATGCCATCAAACTGGGTTTCAGTAAATACGCCACGTTCAGTGGAAGAGCCACACGGGCTGAGTACTGGTGGTGGATATTGTTTATCGTCCTTGCTAGAATCGCGTTGCTTGTCGTTGATACTTTCACATTCTTTGGAACAAGTTTGTTGTTTTCGCTCGCCACATTAATCCCCAACCTCGCATTGGGTGCCAGAAGACTTCACGATATCAATAGGACTGGTTGGTGGCAATTATTGATCTTAGTTCCCGTAATTGGATGGATATTGTTGCTTGTGTGGGCCTGTAGTAGAGGTCATGATGAGCCAAACCAATATGGTAGATCCTTTGCCATGGAAGAAGCAACATGAAAACTGTTATAACTAATTGCCACCTTATACTGAGGTTGATGGGTAATACACTCGTACAATGATGATCAAATGAAAATTGATGAATATATCAGATGTGTGCCGGATTTTCCTATACCGGGTATCCTTTTTAGAGACATAACACCTTTGATTGCCAACCCAAAAGCGTTTAGTTACGTATTAAATAATATGTCAAGCGAAGCGAAAGAATTGAAACCAGATCTAATTGTAGGTATTGAATCTAGAGGTTTTATATTCAGTGCTCCATTGGCTTATCTCATGGGATTACCTAATGTACTTGTTAGAAAAGCTGGCAAACTGCCATCCAAAACTTTAACCTCAGTATATGAACTAGAATATGGAACCTCTAGTCTACAAATACACGCTGATTCAATAACACCAGGCCAGCGTGTTGTTATAGTGGATGACTTATTAGCCACTGGAGGTACTTTAAATGCGTCGTGCGAGTTAATTGAACAACTTGGAGGAGAAGTTGTTGGTATATTAGTTCTTATAGAACTTGAAGAATTGAAAGGTCGTGATCTTATGGCAAGTAGAAAGCTTATTTCGCTTATTAAATATTGAGCATATCTGAAGAACACCAATCTCAAGGCATGTTCCAAAATATCCTTGCGGTTTTTTGATTTTAAAAGGGTATTAGTTTATTGCAATGTCTTGACGTGCTTTTTCAATGTTTTCTACGAACTTAGTTGAGCCTTTTAATTGTGATCCTGCTATAGCATGTGCATAGATGTCAGTTGACCGCAACAGTAACTGATGCTACGGTTCAGAGACCTTCAATTTATCAGGTGATCAAACTACGTGACTACTCTAAAAATTGCCATTAGCGAATCCCAAATCCAAGAATGTGTTGAGCGCCTAGCCCAACAAATCGAGGTCGACTATCAAGACCAGCCTCTTCTGGTGGTGGGAGCTTTGAATGGATCGTTTGTTTTCCTGTCTGACTTGATTCGCCATATGCATTTGCCAATCCAAGTCGACTTCATTCGGCTATCTAGCTACGATGAGGCTACAAAGTCCTCAGGCGCAGTTCGTCTCCACCATGGAGTTAGAACATCCGTGGTCGGCAAGAATGTCTTGGTAGTTGAAGATATTGTGGATACAGGGTTGACCGCCCAGTTTATACGAAGATACTTCAAGGACCAGAACGCAGCTACGGTACGCATATGTTCGCTCTTAGACAAGCCAGTTCGGAGGGTTACTTCTGTCACTGTCGACTATGTAGGATTTGAAGTGCCAGATCAATTCCTGGTGGGATATGGATTGGACTACAATCAGCAATATCGAGAGTTGCCAGCGCTCTACTCGCTAGAGACGATAACAGACGGAAATTAAAGACTTGGGCATGAAAAGAGTTACAGGGAGCTACAAGCTATTGTATCAGCCCTGAATTTTGCCCTTGAAACTCTGGATTTCTTCTTGTACTGTGTTGTACTAACTAGGGATGATCACCATGGAGGAATTTTATATGGGGTCTAGTGACACCCACATGTCGGCCATAAATGTGCAGACTTGTACACTTAAAACAAGTATTATGTATGGTCTTGGATGCTATTGATTAAACTCCCATATGTGGCAAATTCATGATATACACCCATAGGATTGGGTGAAATATAAGGAGGGAATGATGGCTATACTAACTTGGGCTAGTAATCAACTAGAGACTCTTTTCCGTTTAAAGAAGGCAGGTACATCTGTCCGCACTGAGCTTCTTGCTGGTGTTGCGACATTTCTTACTATGGCCTACATCACGGTTGTCAATCCGGGCGTTCTGAGCACCGGTGGCACTGGAATGGAATTCGGTGCTGTCTTTACAGCAACAATCATTGCGGCAGTGGTTGGCACATTGATAATGGGGTTCTGGGCAAATTGGCCAGTCGCGTTGGCTCCTGGAATGGGTCTTAACGCATATTTCACCTACACCGTCATTCTCGGTGACGGCTACAGCTACCAACAGGCGCTAGCAGCTGTACTGATTGCCGGTATTGTTTTCGTAATACTGTCGGTTACTCCAGCGCGCAAATATATTATCAACTCGATACCGAAGAGCATGAAGCTAGGTATTGGCGCGGGTATTGGTCTATTTCTGGCAATTATCGGATTCCAGAATGCTGGTGTGATCGTTGACAATCCTGCAACATTGGTAGGGCTTGGGGATGTTGAATCTTGGCCCGTTCTTCTGGCCGGTCTTGGTTTCATTATTATGGCCGTGCTAGACAAACGTGGTATACCAGGATCGATCATTATTGGAATTCTGGCCGTCTCGATTATTGCCTGGATATCTGGCGCAGGCGAATCCACGTTGAGTGGTGTGGTAGGCTCCGTTCCAAATCCGGAGCATGCCTTTCAACTGGATTTCTCCGTGCTGTTGAGCGGAGGCTTTATTGGGATAGCTTTAGCTTTCTTATTCGTGGACTTTCTTGTTACGGCAGGAACTCTAACTTCTGTGTGTAATCTAACTGACAAGATCAATGACAATGGCGAGGTTGAAGACATTGACCGGGCATTACTCGCTGATTCTGCGGCAACGGTTGTTGGAGCATTGGCGGGCACATCCAATACTACTTCATATATAGAAAGTGGTGCTGGAGTCAAGGAGGGGGGCCGCACAGGTTTGACAGCAGTGACCGTAGCAGTGCTGTTCGCAGCTTGTCTCGGATTAGCACCATTGGCACAATCCGTCCCAGCGTTTGCAACCGCCCCTGCTCTGATTTTCATTGCCACCTATTTCCTACGCAATGTGAAAGATATAGATTGGAGTGACGTATCAGAATATGCACCTGCAGTTCTTGCTGCGATAGTCATGCCATTAACATATTCCATTGCTTATGGGATCGCTATCGGCTTTATCGCCTATGTCGCCATCAAGGCGCTGAGCTTAAAACATAAGTCTCTGAACATTGCGTCAGTGGGCATTGCGATTGTGTCAGTTCTGTTTTTCGTCTTTAGCTAATTGCACTTTAAAGGACCAGGCTGAGGTACCTCGGCCTGGCCCTTTCTTAACCTTTTGATCGCAGGCGAGCAAAGTGATTAAACAAGGTTTATGATAAATTATATTTAAACTAGCATACTTCAGGTGAATAGAGGTAATGGTAACTATAAATACTGATATTAAGTTGATGGCTCATTTGCTCAGAAGAGCGGGGTTTGGTGCTACAAAAGAACAGCTAGATAAATATACTTCAATTGGCTATGAAAAAGTAGTTGAATCATTGATTGGCAACAATGATTCTTCACGGATCAACGATGCTTTGGTAAGACGCTATTTCCCTGATCAATCTGTTACTCATGACACTGCTGGTGCAGGATCATATTTATTGTATAGGTTGACATTAACTGACTCTCCTTTGAGAGAGAAAATTGCTCTTTTTTGGCATAATGTTTTTGCAACAGGATATTCTAAGGTAACAAATGGTAAACCACTAAGTGATCAGTTGCGTATGTTTCGGAGCCATGGCCTATCAAAACTTGACGAATTACTACTTAAATTATCTAAAGATCCAGCGATGATTATATGGTTAGATAATGTCGACAATCATAATGGTGCTATTAATGAGAATTATGGCAGAGAACTTCTTGAGTTGTTTTCTTTGGGAGTTGGTAATTACAGTGAAGAAGATATTAAAGAATGCTCTAGAGCCTTTACAGGTTGGAGTATTGCTAATTCAGATTATATAAAAGAATTAGCTGTCCGAAATTCAATCATGCCATATGGAAAATTGGCTTGGCGATACGAATATAAAGAAGATGACCATGACGCTGGAGAAAAAACGTTTTTAGGACATAAAGGAAATTTTAATGGGGAAGAAATTATAAAAATTATATGTAAACAACCAGCAACGGCCAGATTTATATCAAGACATTTATACCACTTTTTCGTTGCAGATGAACCACCTGTTCCTGCTTGGCCTTATAAAGCCCCTCAAGACTTAGAAGCAATTGCTATTTTAGAAAAAGCATATTTTGATAGTAGCTATGATATTGGCGAAATGATCAGAGTGCTTTTAAATTCTGAATTCTTCAAATCCGAAAACTGTCATTACAAAAAGGTTAAAAGCCCTGCTGAATTGGCAGCTAATGTTTTAAGAACAACTAATGAATTTAGAATACCTAATATAAATATAACCGAATATAATGACCAAGTCTCATTTATGGGTCAACAACTTCTAAATCCCCCATCTGTTGAAGGTTGGCACCAAGGTACAGAATGGATTGAGACAGGCTCATTAACAGAACGTGTAAATTTTGCTTCTCAACATCTTGGAGACATATCAAAACCCGGTATTCAAAAGATTTTGCAAAATATAATAAATAATGAAGGAGAATCTATATCTGCTGAGGAATGTGTCGATAAATGTCTAGAACAACTAGGAGCAATAGAAACATCTCAATATACATACAAAATACTAGTTGAATTTGCTCAAAATAATGGTATACCAAGCATTAATCTAGTTAAAGACAAAGAAAATGCATCAATAAAAATTTCAGAACTAATCAGTGTTATAGCTTCAGTTCCAGAATTCCAACAATCTTGACTGACTTGAGGTAATTTTATTGACTACAATAAATACTAAAAAGTCATTTTTAAATTATAGCCATACAATTGGGATTTGTGTCATGGAGGGAAGAGGATTCATGTTTCCTGTTGATACTGCTATTGGCAAAAATGGAAGAATGCATACAGTTAGTAGAGCTTATACTCCTTTTGTAGAACAGTTACGTATTACTATGTATGACATCAACAGTAATTTTTATGGAGTATATGGTGGCCATGGAGAGAATCTAGGCGAATTTAGATGGCCAACCGGTATGACATGTGATAAAAGTGGTGATATCTATCTTAGTGATGAATTGAATCACAGAATAAATATTTTTTCAGATGAAGGTAACCCGATTAAATACTGGGGGAAAGCTGGTATTAATGAAGGCGAGTTGAATGGGCCATCTGGAATAGCGTTTGATTCTCATGACAATCTATTTGTGGCAGATCATTTGAATAACAGAATTCAGAAATTTACTAAAGATGGTGATTTTATTTCGAGTTTTGGTGACAAAGGTCCAAATGTACTCAATATGCCTTGGGGTGTATTTGTTAGTGTTGATGGATTTATATATGTAGCTGATTGGGGAAATGACCGCATAGCTAAATATGATTCTGATGGAAAATTGATTAGATGTTTTGGTAATCGAGGTTCAAAAAATGGTCAATTCAAGAATCCATCTGGAGTGGCTGTAGATAAGGATGGATATATATATATAACGGACTGGGGTAATGAGAGGCTTCAAATTCTAGATGAGAACGGAAATTTCATAGAGACCTATAGGGGGCAAGCTACTTTATCAAAATGGGGAGAAGAATACTTTGATGCTAATCACGAAGAAGCTGAACCTAGATCTAGGTCTAATTTGGAGCCAGACCCAATTCAATTCGGAGATGATCCACATGAGGAATCTGCCCATATAGAAAAGTTTTTTTGGGGCCCTACTTCGGTAAAATTAGACGATAATGGCAGAATATACGTAACAGAAAGTAACCGTCACAGAGTTCAAATATATGATAGGGTCAAATAATTAGCTAATTATCTTATATCAAACGAGGTTGGCTTGACCGGTGGCTGTGTCACTGTAATCTATATAAACGGTGATAATTTCACTAAAGAATTCTATAGCTTCAGTTCCCTGTTCTCGGTGCCCTACACCAGAGGCTTTTAGCCCTCCAAAAGGCAGATGCACTTCCCCTCCCAAAGTAGGAGAATTCACGTGGATCATTCCAGCATCTACTGTATTAACATAGTGAAATGCCCGATTTAGATCTTTTGTATACACGGACGACGACAGCCCAAATTTCACTTTGTTCGAAATATTAATTGCGTCGTTTAGATCTGAGGCATTAAAAACTGTAAGTACCGGACCGAATATTTCTTCTTGGGCGATTCGCATTGATGGATTAACATCGGTAAAGATAGTGGGTTCTATATAGAAACCATCATCGTATATTCCTCCACTTAATTGTCTCCCGCCAATGGCTAGAGTAGCACCTTCTTTTATGCCTACAGATATGTAATCTGTAACTTTGTGAAATTGGGATTCACTAGAAAGAGGACCCACATCTGTTTTCGAATCCAGTCCTCTACCTATTTCTAGTTTACTCGTTAGATCAATCAGACGCTCTACAGCTTTCTCATATATTGATTTCTCTATTATTATTCTACTAGTGGCGGTACATCTTTGGCCTGTTGACCCAAATGCAGCTTGAACCGTACCCTTAAGAGCTTTTTCTATGTCTGCATCCTCAAGTAATATGACGGCGTTTTTACCGCCCATTTCACATTGGACTTTTTTAAGTAAAGCTGCGCTTTTAGCGTATAAATTGGTGCCGGTTTCTGTGGACCCAGTAAATGATATGGCATTCACGTCAGGACTTTCTACCAGAACGTTTCCTATTAATTTACCTGGCCCATTGATTAAATTTAAAACGCCTTCAGGTAGGCCTGCTTGTTCAAATATTTCTACTAGTTTGACCGCGCTAAGAGGAGTCGATGAAGCCGGTTTAAATATCACACTGTTGCCACAAATCAAAGCCGGGGCGATTTTCCAGGCTGGTATGGCTATAGGGAAATTCCAGGGCGTGATTACGGCTACTGTGCCTAATGGTCGGCGTGTAGTATAGGCTACCGTATCAGGTAGTTCAGAAGGAGTTGTGTACCCAAATAGACGCCTACCTTCTCCCGCCGCATATTCAATAATACTTGCTGCTCGTTTTACTTCACCTAGTGCATCTGATAAAGGCTTGCCTTCTTCCATGGTTATAGTGTGAGCAATTTCGTCACTACGTTGCAAAAGAATATCTAAGGCCCGATATAGTATTTTAGCCCTAGTTGGTGCAGGTGTGTTTGCCCAGACATGAGAAGCCTTACTAGCAGCTATTATTGATTTCTGAACATCATTTGAATTTGAAAGTTGAAACTTTCCTAAAACGTTAGATTTGTTGCTCGGATCGGATATCGTGTAATTATCCCCAGAGTTAGATTCTGTCCACTTTCCATCTATGTAATTTTTGTATATCGGTGTTTGTTCAGAAGGCAATGCATTGCTCCTTCATGTAATGTCGTTTTAACCCAAATAGATGGCGATAAAAATAACACGCTTTATAGTTGAAGGCAAATGAAATTAATGTATCTAGAAAACCATACTAGTTGTACTGCTATGTATATTACTAATGAATTATAGTCACATCCTAAATTATTAGCTATACTACCTCAATAATGAGTGCTGTATATGTCAGCGACTCCACAAGAAACTCCACACTGTTCAAAAAATGATTATAATAGGCCTCAAAACAGGCTAATACATCTAGACGTAGTCTATGACGATTCCTGATTGGAGAAGGTTAATATGGGCAACGCCAGATTTGTGTCGAAACCTCTGGCCGTGTCGAAAACAGAATCAGACGACCTGTTTCGCATGATCGTTCTGAACATAAATAAGGAAGAACATGCACGAAGCTACCCTTTGTCTGCCGGCAGTGTTGGGTGGCCAGAGGAGGCCGACGAATCCAGAGGGTTCTTTGGTGAGTCGATTCTTGTGGTCTCGCCTAGCGGACAGACCATGCTCATCGACGCAGCATGGTCATCGGGCTACTCGCTACCAGATTGGGGAGAAATTGATTATGGGACAAATCCTGTCTTGAATTTCCTCAAGCAAAATGGCATCAAAACAATCGATTGGGCTGTAGTCAGTCACCAGCATTACGATCATATTGGAGGAATTGCGGAGATAATCCGCTCGAAGGATGTAGAAGTCAAGGCGTTGCTTTGGTCTCCACTGCCAGATGATCTGTTCATGCAGTACGAGCCATATCTCGCCTCGAACTGCATTGCTCTTACAAATGACCTTATTGATGCTTGCAAGGATCACGCCGTTCCTATGGTCAACGCAACACAGGGGGAAACCATCAATCTGGGTGATGATGTTTCATTGAAAGTCATATCTGCCACAGTCCCAGACTGTGAGGTCGAAAGCTATGTGAATAATAACTGTGTGGTGCTTTGGCTCACCTACGAGAACTTCACAGTCGTGCTCACCGGAGACGCAGGATTTGGGCAGGAAAAGCGCATCATGGCAGATTGGGAAGATCTGACCTCTGATGTTTTGAAGCTGGGACATCACGGAGGAGCTGGAGCTACCAGCGAAACCTGGCTGCAAGCAGTGAGACCGACTGTTGGCGTATCGTCAATGCCCAGATGGCTCTCTGAAGACGAGAGGGGTTTACGAGTCCAGAGGCAACTTGAACGAGCCAAAATACACTTCTACCGGACCTGGGAGCACGGCAACATCGAAATACAATCCAACGGCTACGAGTTCTGGGTAATTACTGACATTTAGTCACGATACAGTCTAAAATAAACCTTAATATGTTCTTTTTTGTCAAATCACGTTGAATGGCAAGAACTACGGAATAAGCGGGAGATATTAAATGAATGAACTAGTTGATAGGTTCGGATTAGCTAGCAATCTTATTGATAATTTCTTCATGGATTTAATTAATGGAACTAATCAAGACGCTGTAGATGAGGCATTTAAAGGTTTGGGATTAAGTAGAGTTTCTGTCGAGAATAAATTAATGCAGGTCAACGAAAAAGTTAATCCATTTCACCCTGAACAAATAGGACATAATGCTAGTAAAAAAATCATCTATAAAGCAATACTAACTATGATGTGGGAAGAGAAAATGACAGATGAGATTGGTAAGTTAAATTAATTTCAGAAATAAAATGTCTCTCTCTTAACTTTTAAGTAGATAAGTAACTTATATATACATATGAAGGAGGTCAAAATTGGTTAAATGGAGTGAAACTACTATGCTCAAAAGCATAAAGAATCCAACTAATGAGGCATATGAAATTAAACTTCATGCTCATGAAATTACATTCATTGGTGCCTCAGAACAACCAGATTTTGCAACAGCAGATATTTTATTTTATCCGAATAACAAAGTTGTGGAATTAAAATCATTAAAACAATATTTTTATCAATTCAGAGAGAAACATATTTCTTATGAGCGAATCATAAATACTGTTTATGATGATTTAATGGATAAGTATTTACCAAAACGTATCCGCATAGTCATGAAGTTTAACATCCGAGGAGGAATAACTAGTCAGCTGACGATTGATTCCGACTGGAGTGTTCGTGGTGGTCAAGAAGAGTTTAAGGATTGGTTATACAGAACTGATATTTAACCGCTTTGCCCTCATTCTACCCTACCGATTAAAAAACACTACCCCTTCTTTGACAAACCGAATTAATCCTCTTCAGCATGTTGGTTAGGCAAACCTGATCCTGCCCACCATGAAGAATCCTCTCCACCACCTGACAAATGACATTCATCTTGTTCAGATACAACTTCTTCATCCATAGCAAAGAATTTCCAAGTGTAGGATTTGCTTTCGTCAGCATCCGTAAATGCAACTGATACCAGCCAAAGCTTCTTCATTTTGTTGAATTCTGTAGTCCAGTCAGTCTCCTCAAGTAGAAAACTACACTCGGTTTCATTTTCAAGCCTATCTTGGATAAGAGCAATTACTACTTCTGCATCACTGAAGCCGCCCTTCATCCTATCTACAGATTTAGCATTGTCTTTGACGATCTCTTCGTCTTCGTTCGAAGTTGAGTCTGTCCCATCTAATTCTGCAACTTCTTCGGTTATTGTTTCAGTGTTTACTAGAAGCTCTGAATCACTTGACTCCGTTCCACAAGCCAAAGACATACACAGTAATGCTATACCTATAACTATTACTAACTTATTCATAATTACTCCTTCATTGCATGGTGTAGGAATTCCATAATGAGATGTCTAGCATAATGGTTCTTTCCAATAAAATCAAAATGTCACAGTAGGTTACTTATATATATGTAAAAGTTCAAGCCATGCCATCTCCTGCATATCCTCATGTTTAAACTGTAAGACATGTCCATAATATAGCTTTAAAAGCTTACATGATTGACGTATATTAAAAAACGCAGGAGACCTGAAATTCGCTTCTCCGGGAGTGGAGGTTCGAGTCCCTATCTCGGCACCACCCTGCACAGGGGTTAATCGGTATATAGTGGCTATGATTACAGAGTCAGTGATATGCCATTCCGCCCTCGATTACCTCCATTTGTAACAACACTACACATAATATTGGATATATACGTAGTAACATTTTATCTGCATGGGATAACTCAATAAGGTTAAGAGGTGAGATAATGCTTTTTCATATGACTGCTACACATACGGTAGATAACTGTCCTGCCT
>CAZSCD010000046.1:0-22730 GCA_964605345.1 uncultured Dehalococcoidia bacterium | reverse complement strand
GTTCATTTAAGGCTATAGCCTTACCGCTTGCTGCAAATGGAAATTTACCTATTTTTACCGAATGCCCTTGATTTCTGGCTTGCGTTTCGGTGAGTCCAAGACTAGCTACCTGTGGTTTGCAGTAGATAGCCCTGGGTATTTCAGTGTAATTGATTGGTGATGGATTTAGTCCAGCAATATTTTCCACTGCTAGAATTCCTTGCGCTGAGGCAACGTGTGCTAGTGGCATCTTGCCTGTAACGTCACCTATAGAATAAATAGAAGATACATTGGTCATCATATTATTATCAACGACAATAAAGCCACGTTCTGTTGCAATTCCTACGTTGTCTAGCCCTATATCCTCTATGTTACCTGAGATACCAACTGCTATAAGTACTCTTTCGGCTTCAATTGAAGAAATTTGATCGCCGTTGGTTATATTTACATTTGCTATGTTGTTTTCGGTTGATATATTTTCGACTTTAACGCCAGTCAGAATATTTATTCCCTGTTTCTTAAATTCAATACTTAGTTGCTTGCTTATATCTTCATCTTCATTAGGTATAAGACTTGGTTGCAATTCTACGATGGTTACTTCAGATTCGTAGGTTCTATATATGTGAGCAAATTCTGCTCCAGTGGCTCCAGCTCCAATTATAACTACCCTAGGAGGCACGTCGCGCATTTCCAAAGCTTCTCTACTGGTAATCACAATTTTACCGTCAATAGGCAAGTTTGGTAGCGTACGTTCTTTGGCGCCTGTAGCAATAATGATATTTTTAGAGGTTAGATTTTGACCGGTGTCTGTGATTTCGATGGTACTTGAGTTTTTCAGAACTCCTTTACCGGTTATCACATCTACTTTATTTTTCTTTAATAGGTAACTTACGCCTTGTGTGAGTTTGTTTACCACGTCACGGCTTCGGTCAATCGCTTGGCCAAAATCGTATTTAAGGTTATCAAACGTAATGCCAAATTCTTCTGCGTGTTGTACTAGGTTTAGAACCTCGGCATTTCTAAGAAGAGACTTGCTTGGAATACATCCCCAGTTTAGGCATATGCCACCTACGTTGTCATATTCGACTAAAGCGACTTTCATGTTAAGTTGCGCTGCTCGTATTGCAGCTACATATCCGCCAGGTCCGCCACCAATTATCACAAGATCATAATTTACCAAATTCTAATCTCCATTAAGCTTAGAGTGAACCATTCTACACTATAATTTGATTACTGATATAGTAGCGTATACGTATTGTTTCGATTAAATTAATATCTTTATATTGATCTGAATCTTAGATATATACCAAATGCGATATTGGAACATGAACATTTTGGTGTATGTGAGAATTTCGTTTTATATAAGTAGATCTTGACACTCATATGTAGCAAGACTAACATGTTCTTTGTGGCCGAGGTAGCTCAGTCGGTAGAGCACAGCACTGAAAATGCTGGTGTCGTCAGTTCGATTCTGACCCTCGGCACCTTATTTACACAAACAATTTTCTGATATGATGTTTGTGGTGGTTTTAGAGGGATAATTCGATCACAATTCGTAAAAGCTATTTAGGGATAATGTGACGAGCGGAAGTGGCTCAGTGGTAGAGCATCTCCTTGCCAAGGAGAAGGTCGCGGGTTCGACCCCCGTCTTCCGCTCCATTTTTCTATGTTGCGAAATTGCAAAACATCTCGCTAGGTAATATATATATGCTTAGAGATCATGAGTACTTTACTTGGTGTTGTTTGGCGAAAGAAATCTTAAGTTCGGTAGCAGCCTGATTCATTGCATCTTTAGTTTTGTTTATGGATTCTGACATACCGAAGAATCCGTGAATCATTCCTTCATATCTTGTGCATGTTGTTTTAGTTCCAGATTCTTCTAAACGCTTAGCGTAGGCTTCTGCTTCGTCACGTAGAGGATCAAATTCAGCTGTTATGATCGTAGCGTCTGGGAGTCCAGACAAATCTTTTTCTCGTATAGGTACTGCGTATGAGTTATGAGAATCCGCTTCACTATTTAGGTATTGCTTCCAATACCATGCCATTGCTCCTCTAGTTAGGCCGTATCCCACCTCGTTTTGCATGTATGATTCAGTATTGAAATCATAGTCTGTGACTGGAACAACTAGAAGTTGATGGAGTAACTTGGGGCCATTTCTATCTCTAGACATTAATGCTACCACAGCAGCTAAATTGCCTCCTGAGCTCGCGCCTCCAACGGCCATTCTTTGTACGTCTGCATTGAACAAGGCGGGATGATCTGAAATCCATTTTGTAGCAGTGTAACAATCTTCAACAGCAGCTGGGAATTTTGATTCTGGTGCAAGTCTATAGTCTACCGAAACCACTACACATTCGGCTAGATTGGTTAAGTTACGGCATTCTGATTCTGTAGTATTTAAATTTCCTAGAACCCATCCTCCACTATGGAACCAGACTAATATGGGGAAAGGGCCCTCGCCTTCTGGTGTATATATACGAGTTGGAATATCGCCGTTAGCACTTGGGATTAGGTAATCCGATATCTTAGATACTGATGGGCCTGATTCTCGCTTTCGTGATTCGAAATGAACTCTAGATATTGCGGGAGATACAGTTGTGACTGGAGGTTCGTTTAATGCTTCTAGTGCCTTTAATATTGATTTGGCTTGTGGGTCTAATGGCATATTATATCTCCTAGGTTTTTGTAACAGATAATATTCGAATTTAATTGCGTTGAATTATCATGTTCCTGAGAATATATACTGCAATAATTCCAGTAGATCCAATAACAGCAAATCCACTTAAACTTAATGTAAAAGACACTCCAAATGTTTGGCCAAGAGTTCCCATTTGAAGACTTCCCAATGCAGTTGCACCCCATGTCAGCATGTTTATGCTCATGACTCTACCTCGGAAATTATCTGCTGTGTTGCTTTGAATTAATGTTGTGCTCATAGTTCCAAAAATTACGCTGAAAAATCCAATTAAGGCTATTGTTATAGTTGCTATCTGGAGCGTAGTAACGTGTGAAAGTATTACTATACCTAGACCAAATCCAATACCTGAAATCGTTAAAAATCTTACGGGATGTACTTGAGTTCCAAGTAACGCAATAAATGTTGTTGCTATAAGTCCTCCAATCCCTGAGAATAGAAGTAGTCGCCCGTATGTATCTATGCCGCCAGTGATGATTTTGTCAGAATACATTGGCAGAAGAGTTTCAAAGGGTGATCCAAATATACCGACAATCAATCCAAGTAATATTATACCGCCTACTATTCTGTTGTGAATTGTGTATCGTATCCCATTAATCAATTCTTTAAAAATCCCTAAAGATTCTTCTCCGGGGTCATGTATGTGAACGGTCATTAAACATAGAGTAACTACTGTTAGGACGTATGAACCAGCTATTATGAAAAAAATACTTTCTATACCCCAGGTATTTACTAATGGAGCGAATATAGCAGGCCCTAGAATCGATGCTGCTCCAAATACGAAGGAATATAGTGCTATTGCACTGGCAAGATGAGTGCGGTCAACAAGTTTAGGCAACATGGCTGCGCGAGAAGGGATGTCAAATGACAATAAAAATCCTGTAATTACAGATATTGCTATAAGGTGCCAAGGTTGGATAATTCCTGTTGCAATCATAATCCCAGTTAGTAAAGTTACAATAGCAAACAGAAATCGAGTTGCTCTGAGAAGTTTTAGACGATTTATTCTGTCTGCTACTACGCCCCCAAAAACTGAGAAAAGAAGTACTGGGCCTAGGCTAGATGTAGTAACTAGTCCAACCATTAAAGGTGAATCAGTTAGTGTGTGCATGAGCCATAAACGTCCATATATCAGGGCCCACATACCTACATTAGAAAAAGCAGCAGCCATCCAAAAGTAGCGATATTCTTTAGACTGGAAAGCGGCAAAGCCTGACCTGGAGATCATTGGAATCCTTTTCGTAAAGTTTTTGAGATCAGAGTTATGTCACTTTGGAGTTAAAATAGTGTGATTTATTCAAGTGAATAATGCCGGATGTATAAGTGAAAATTATTTTTTATGTCTTTAATTTAATAGCTTTGAATTTGTTATATATTGTCGTATAGGTCAGTGTTATCAAAAATATAGTAGCAGAGAACAGAACAACTGAAGGGCCGGAAGATATGTCTAGATAAAAGCTTGCATATAAACCTCCCAATCCACAAAATGCTCCTACGCATACAGATATCATAATCATCATATTAAAATTATTAGTTAGCAAACGTGCTATCACAGGTGGTATAACTATGGCTGCGGCTATCATAGTTACACCTAATACTTGCAAAGACACAACAATTACAGCAGCTAATAGCAAAGCAAATATTGCATCCACCCATCCTGTGGGAACGCCATACAATTTTGCAATTTCAGGTTCAAAAGTTGTAAATAATAGATATTTATACCATATAAATATTGCAGTTATTGAGACGAATGCTACCAAGATGATAGCTAACACATCTGTTGTTGTAACTCCCAATATATTCCCGAAAAGAGCTGCGTCAAAACTTCGAGTAAATCCTTTAAATTTACTAATTAGAGCAACTCCTAAAGCAAAGCTAGATGTAGTTACAATACCAATTGCGGCATCTGCCCCAATAGCGCGTTTGCGAGTTGTCAGATTTATTAACATGGCAGAAATAAATCCCCAAACGCTCGCTCCTATGAAAAAATTTATAGACATTACATAACTAACTACAGCTCCACCAAATATGGCATGAGATAAACCGTGACCTATGTAAGCCATACGTCTGAGCA
This sequence comes from uncultured Dehalococcoidia bacterium, assembly GCA_964605345.1. Lineage (GTDB taxonomy): Bacteria > Chloroflexota > Dehalococcoidia > Lucifugimonadales > CAZSCD01 > CAZSCD01. The sequence continues at coordinate 17,981 of CAZSCD010000046.1, read as the reverse complement.
CAATGTAAACGCCAATTAGGCCACACAATCCACCTGTGAGGGTAGCCACTATTAATCCTCTTACGAAGAATTCATACTGAAAAGGTGTCAACATTTGTATTTCTTTGTTCTTACTTATTATCTTGATTTACACGTAGTTCGTCTCGTCCAAATAAGTGAGGAGACTCTGCTACTAGAGTCATTCCTCGATATTGCGTGACAGGTATATCTGCATTGTAAGTATCTTTGAGAGTTTTTGGAGTGAAGACTTTGTCTGGTGACCCAGTTGCTATGATACTTCCATTTATACATACTACCCAGGGTAGATGTGCAGCGACTGAGTTGATTTCATGAGTAGTCATTATTATTGTGACATCTTGGTGATTAAGTTCATCTAATAAGTGCATGACCTCATCTCTGGTTTTGATATCTACCCCCATTGTAGGTTCATCTAGTAGTAGCAAATGAGGATTGCTTACTAGTGCTCTTGCTAGAAATGTTCTCTGTTGTTCACCACCGGAGAGTTCTCTTATATGACGTTTTGAAAGTTCTTTGATCCCTAAACGATCCATCATTTCATTTGCAATTTTCCTATCTATTGTGCTGTACCATGGGGAAAATCTATTCTTAGATGTACGTCCCATCAATACTATTTGTTCTACTGTTACTGGGAAATTCCAATCAATTGTTTCTAATTGAGGTACGTATCCAATTTGTGGCCTGTGTTCTACGACAGACTTGCCTTCCACTCTAACTTCTCCAGAGTATATTTCTACGGCATCCAAAATTGCTTTTAATAAAGTGGTTTTACCAGATCCACTTGGACCTAATAATCCCACAAAATCTCCACGATTAATCGTTAAACTTACATTCGTTAATACTGGGTTCCCATCATATCCACAGTTTACTTTTTCGAGTTCAACTATGGGGTCTTCATAATCGTATTGATGAGGAGTTGGATGAAGCATAATAATTCCTTATTCGGGGTAGATGGCTGTGCTTATTTTTTCTATTACTGGGCTTGGGTCAAATCCAGACATCGCATCTGTTACCCCGCCCAAAGCTGGCACCATGATTTCTATATTGAACATCATTAATCCTAAATATGAGTGATTAAAGTCACCATGTGAACCAGGTAAGTCGTCATCTCTTAGTTCATCTATAAACTCGGTATTCCCTTCTTTCGCAATCTGTTTCATGATTTTACTTGGATATACTTCTGAGCCGAATATTGCAGGGACTTTTGTTTCTTTGATTTGGTCAATTATAGTAGCTACGTCACGTGCAGATGGCTCTGTAAAATTAGAAGGTTGTATAGCACCGATTATTTCCATTCCATATCTACTAGCAAAGAAAGGAAATGAATCGTGGTATGTCAAAAGTTTACGATTTTTTGGAGGAATGCTTTGAATGGCAAGCTCAATTCTCTTATCTAGGTCTTTAATTCTACTCTCAAATTCAGCGTAATTTTTATTGTAGTAATACGCGTTCGAATTGTCTAAAGTTATTAGATGGTCTCTGATAAGGTTGGCATATTTAAGTGCCAGAATGGGGTCAGTCCAAAGATGTGGATTTGGATGGCCATCTGATTTTGGAAAAGAGAAATCGAATACCCATTCGTCTTCAGTAATGGTCTCATTTGCAAGAGTTAGAATCACTGAATTTGTACGCTTAGTTGCTTGAGCCATCTTGATAGTAGGTTCTTCTAAAAATAAGCCATTTACAATTATTAGATCAGCTTTAGACATGGCGGTGGCTACTGATGGAGCTGGTTCATAAGTATGGGAATCTACTCCCTCTGGAATAATTCCTTCAAGATGTATTTTAAGGCCTCCAATGTTTTCCACAATACTAGTTATGGGAGATATTGTGGAAACCACTTTCAACAGTGCACTTTCATTATGTTGTGTGTTGTCTCTTGTGGTAATCTCGTGAGTGTTTGAGCAAGCCAGTGTTAATAGCGATATCAGTATTAATATGTGTTTGGTTTGTAAGATTAGTCTAGTCATTGTTGTTAATTCACATTAATTTAATTCGATAGGATATCAAATTTGTATAATCATGCAAGAATTGGGTGATTATAGTGAGGTTATGCCTGTTACCACCCTATTGCATATCCGATGTTACCTTTGGTAGAAGCTCCACCAATAATGATTCCTTTGTCTTGATGAAGTCTAATTCCCATTGGCTTCCCTCCAATCCATTTTTCTGAATTGTTAATAATATGACCTCGTTTTTGTAATTCAGTGATGACATTTTGTGAAATTCGTCCATCAGCTATTACGTAACCAGGATATGCATCTCGTGGATAAAAGGAAGAAGGGAAATGATTTGAGAACACAGTTGGAGCGTCTAAGGCTTCTTGTATGTTCATGCCAAATTCCACATAGTTTAGGAAAAATTGTAGAGTGACTTGGTCTTGGATATCTCCTCCTGGAGTGCCAAAAACCATATAAGGCATTCCATTTTTGGTAACTAAGGATGGCGTTAGAGTTGCTCTTGGACGTTTACGAGGTGCAAGTGCGTTAGGTCTTTCTGGGTTTAAGTAAAACATCTGGCCTCTTGTTCCAATTGGGAAGCCTAGCCCCTTAATTACGGGAGACGTTCCTATCCATCCTCCACTTGGAGTAGCTGCAACCATGTTGCCTTCTATATCAACTGCATCTAAGTGAGTTGTGTCACCCATGTGGGCATGGCCGTGGCCTGCAAGTTTTCGTATATCTCTACCGGGTATTCCGAGTGACCTTCGGTTATCTTCAGATACATTTAGTGCTACATACGGAGGAATTCCATTACCTATATCTCCTGCTTGCATAGACATTGATGCTTTATTACTTATGAGGTTACGTCGTTTTTGATTGTATTTGTCTGATAGGAGAACATCTATAGGTACATTGTCGAAATCAGGATCTCCATAGTAAGCCTCTCGGTCGGCAAACGATAGTTTGGCCGCTTCAATATAGGTGTGCAGGTACTCAGTGGAGTTATGTTTCATAGATTTCAGTTCTATGCCTGTGAGAATTGCTAATTGTTGAAGGAATACCGGACCTTGAGTCCATGATGGACATTTATGAACTTCTAGTCCTTTGTAATTGTAAGACGTAGGAGGACTCGTCGTTGCATTCCATTCAGAAATGTCTTCATAAGATAGTAAGCCTGTGTGGCTGCTACCACTGGTGTCTTCAACTGGATTGTCTGATATGAATTTGACTATTTGTTCAGCTACATGACCCTTGTAGAAAGCATTCCGTGCTGCTTCAATGCCAGCCAGTCTGCCTTTACCTTTCGCCTCTGTCTCTGCCTTGCATAGAGATTTGAGCATGGCTGCAAAATCTGGATTGCGCCATATTTCTCCGATTTGTGGTACTTGTCCGTTTGGATAGTATATTTCAGCTGTTGTTGGATATAGTTTGTTGAATTTTTCGAAATTCGATAGAAGGCTTTTGTGTAATTCTTCGTATATAGGAAATCCATCTTCAGCTAACCTTATAGCTGGCTGTAGAATTTGAGAAAAACTTAGTTTGCCGTACTTAGATACTGCCGTGGCCCAAGTGTCTACGACGGCGGGTACGCATGCTGGTAAGTATCCATCTCCAGGAATAAGGTCTATGTTGTTATCGCGACACCAGTCGACCGTAAATTCTTTTGGAGACCAACCCATACCACTGATTGCTACTGTTTTTTGCTCATTGGCTGTATATATAAGTGTAGGAACTTCGCCACCAATACCATTACTTTGTGGTTCAAGTAAATTGAGACAAAAGCACATAGCAGCAGCAGCGTCAATCGCATTGCCGCCTTGTTCCATTATTCGAAATCCAGCTGCCGTAGCTAGATAATGCCCTGATGTAACCACACCTCGTGTACCCATGATAACCGGTCTGGTTGTAAATGTGGCCATTATTCCATCTCCTATTTATTTGGCTGAATTGTTGGTACTTGCCTCATAGATGAGATTCCAACTTGATATCAAATCAATTAAACCCTGACTGTTTTGTTAACATACTATATGGTTATTCTAATGATGATTGCCTGGGATCTGGGCCGTATTTATTAGGTCCTTTATTGCCTTTTTCGACCATCCACATGACCCAAATTATTGTAAAAGCAATAGCTCCTAATAAGGGTATGTAAGTTTTAGCTCCACCTGAGGATACATCACTTAGCAATATCTTACTTTGTAGAAAAACCATAACCGAAATGTAGACAAGTTGATACCATCCAGACTTCCCTATATCGTGTAGTCTGCGAGTTGCTAAGGGTATTTGTGGAAAGGCAGCTATTAGAAAAATTGGCCACCCTATGATTGGTATTCCTACGATTGGAGCTATAAGCTGAGTGAACAGACAAAACCACCAATATTCAGATCGTCTTGAACGTCCACTGAAATTACGATAGTTTTTGAATCCTAGTTTTATGGCATTCACCAAATTAATCATTGGAAGTTCAGGTAAATCTGGTTTACCTTCACTGTTGTTGAGTATATTTAAATGAATACCGCATCGATTACAGAATTCAGCATTTTCGGGATTGTAGTCGTTACATTTCGTACATTGCATATCAATTATTTTCTCTTTACTTGGTGTGTCTCAGCATATCCTGAGATATGAATATTTGGTATTAGGATGTTTATTCATCAAGGTATTCACCTGCTTTGATAGTTAAAGAAAGTCCTAGTTGTAAAGCTTCATCGTCTGATATGGTGTCACCATATGTTATTAGATACTCGAATCCTTCCATAATTTCTGGGTCTTCTATTTGGCCTATTTTGGATAAGAGATCGAAAAGTATAGCGTCATTTTCTGTAATTCCATACTCTATGAGTCCATGCCAGATATCTAGTAGTAGCCTGGATTGGCTTGTTCGGTGTCGTAAGTTAGCTAAATCGACTTCTATTTTAGAATACGCAATTAGTTTTGATTCGGCATTATCTAATTTGGTTTGTATATCATTAAGCTCTTTCGCAAGATCATCAGCTTTGATTTCGCTTATTGAAAGGTTATTTGAGGTTTCATTCAAATTTTGATATACACGATCGTATTCTTCTTGAGATACTTCTCCACAGGAGATTAGCATACATGTAATGCTAACTATAATAATAATTCCATAGCAACGCCTCAAATTTGATTTGAAAGTCATGTGAATTTCTCCTAGTGACTTGGGATATTGTTGATTAATTGCAACTCTAAATCTGGTTTATCATATCATCTAGTCTGGTTTTTGTGGGTTGTATTTGAAGAAATGTGAGTTATTTGTCCGAGTAGTTGTAGTCATATTGGTAATGCCATCAGTTATACTAGAATAGTTAATAATGTGATTGTTTATCAGGGAGTCTGTCGTGACTATTATAGATGAGAGTTCTGAGTCGAATTTTGTTAGGGACATCATTATAGATGACTTAAAAGCCAACAAATGGGATGGACAAATCACAACTCGCTTTCCTCCAGAACCAAATGGATTTCTACATATAGGTCACGCTAAGTCAATTTGTCTTAATTTTGGAATTGCTGAAGAATTTGCTGGTAAATGCCATCTCAGGTTTGACGATACGAATCCTACCAAAGAAGAAGCTGCATATGTGGACTCAATAAAAGAAGATGTGAGATGGCTTGGGTGGGACTTTGGAGATAATCTGTATTTTGCATCAGACCATTTTGATGCACTTTATGGTTTTGCCCTTGATTTGATTAATAAAGGTAAGGCATATGTGGATGATTCGAGTCAGGATGAAATCAAAGAGCGCCGAGGGACTCTCACTGAACCTGGAGTGGAGAGTCCGTACCGTACTCGTTCAATCAGTGAAAACCTAGATCTTTTTACTCGAATGAGTCAAGGTGAATTTATGGAAGGCACACGTGTGCTTCGAGCCAAGATTGATATGACATCAGGTAATTTGAATATGAGAGATCCAGTTTTATATCGGATCATTAGCGAATCACATCATCGTACTCAAAAAAAATGGTGCATATATCCCATGTACGATTTTGCACACGGACAATCTGACTCTATAGAGAAAATCACTCATTCTATCTGCACAATGGAATTTGAAGATCATCGCCCACTTTATGATTGGATTCTTGACGCTTTAGAAATTTATCATCCACAACAAATAGAATTTGCTAGATTAAATTTGAGCCACACAGTATTGAGTAAGAGAAAATTGTCTCAGTTAGTAGAAGAAAGATATGTTTCTGGTTGGGATGATCCTCGTATGCCAACATTATCTGGACTTCGCAGGCGAGGATACACACCAGAGGTGATCAGGGATTTTTGTAATAGGATTGGGGTAGCTAAACGTCAAAACGTAGCAGATATAGCACTTTTAGAACATTGTGTACGTGAGAATCTTAACCTACATGCACAGCGTGCATTAGCAGTTCTAAGACCTCTTAAAGTTGTTATTGATAATTACCCGAAAGATCTCGTTGAAGATCTAGAAGCACCTAATAACCCAGAAGACTTTTCTCAGGGTACACATAAAGTACCTTTTACGCGGGAACTGTACATTGAATCAGCTGATTTTAATGAGAATCCTCCGGAGAAATTTTACCGTTTAGCTCCAGGACGAGAAGTTAGATTGCGCTACGGATATTTCATCACATGTGTAAGTGTAGAACGAGACAAAAAAACCGGGGAAATCCTAGAAATCCATTGTACATATGATCCAGACACTAGAGGAGGACAGGCACCCGATAGGCGTAAAGTACGAGGAACTATACATTGGGTATCTGCATCACGCGCAGTTGACACAGAGGTTAGGTTGTACAATCATCTTTTTGCTGTAGAGAGGCCAGATGACGATGAAGATTATCTCTCTGGCTTGAATCCAAAATCTATTGAGATACTTACTTCCTGCAAAGTTGAGCCACGACTTACTGAAGCTGTTCCAGGAAACGTTTACCAGTTCGAACGACTCGGTTATTTTTGTGTAGACAGCAGAGATTCTAAACCAGGCTTGCCTGTATTTAATAGAACAGTTACTTTGAGAGATTCTTGGGCCAAAATCCAAAATCGTAATGCTAAATCTCTTTAACCGTGAAGATTATGGATTAGTACCCTTACCATAAATAAGTAAATTCCCTTGTATTAGTTTAAGTTTATTGTCAGGCACAAGTGTGTCTAGATATATTTATATTAGGGTGTTATACACTTAATTTAAGATAATTTTACAAGTTTTTCATCGATGTAGTGAGGTCTAAAGCTGCTTGTTTGGCGTCAGCAAATAACATAAGTGTATTATCTGCAGCGAATAATGGATTTGGTATTCCAGCAAACCCAGGGCTCAGACTTCTTTTTATTACAACAATTACTTGTGCTTGAGTTACTTCGAGTATAGGCATACCAGCGATAGGGTTTGATGGATCGTTAGACTCATTAGCAATAGGATTGACCACGTCATTTGCTCCAATGACAATGACTACATCAGTTTCTTTAAACTGAGGATTTATTTCATCCATTTCCTTTAATTTTTCGTATGGGATATCAGCATCAGCAAGAAGAACATTCATATGACCTGGCATTCTACCTGCAACAGGATGTATAGCGTAGTCTACAGTAACATTTTTTGATTCCAAAATATTTGAGAGTTCACGTATTGCATGTTGGGCTTGAGCAACAGCCATACCGTAACCTGGAACAATAATTACCCTATTAGCACTGTTTAATAACAATGCTATTTCTTCTGAGGAAGAAGATTTTACTTTTCCTTCATACACATCTTCAGTTGAATCATCTTGAGTAGCAGCTACAGCACCTAATCCTCCAAAAAGAACATTTTTAAGCGATCGATTCATAGCTTTACACATTAAATTTGTAAGTATTAATCCAGCAGCACCAACTAATGATCCAGAGATGATAAGTAAGTTATTTTCCAGAACAAATCCTGTTGCTGCCGCAGCAAGTCCCGAATATGAATTAAGCAGAGATATGACTACAGGCATATCAGCTCCACCAATAGGGATTACTAATAATATTCCGAGGATTCCAGCTACAGTAATCAGTATCCAAAGGAAAATTAAGTTAGACGGATTAACTATAACTAGGATCCCCAAAGTTATAGTTATAATAATTAAAAGAATAATTATTACATGACGACCGAAAAACAATATGGGTTTTTCGGATATAAGCCCTTGAAGCTTACCAAATGCAAGTATACTTCCAAAAAATGTAACACTTCCTATTATTACAGAAAAAATGGTAGAAATAGTAAAATAATAGGTTGGATCTAGGTTTTGGTTAATAATGGAAATTAATGCACTTGACGCAACTAGTGTTGAAGCACCCCCACCAAATCCATTTAATGATGCTACAAATTGTGGCATTGCTGTCATAGGTACTTTTACTGCTGTAATTGTTCCTATAAGTGCACCTAAAATAATACCAATAATAATTATTTCATAAGTTATAATTTTTTGATTAAGTAAAGTAACTATGATAGCAATCAACATACCTGTTGCTGCAAGGAGATTACCTTTTACTGCTGTTGAGGGACTTGATAAGTTCTTTAGTCCTACTATGAAAAGTATTGCACTAGCCAAATATATTAGGTTAACAATATTTATAAAGTTATCCATTATTTTCGTTTTCTAAACATATATAGCATGCGGTGTGTTACAGAAAATCCTCCCACAACATTTATCGTAGCAAATACAACTGCGATGAAACCAAATATAGTACCGATTATCTGATTGTCAGATCCAGCAGCAATTAGTGCACCGACGATAGTAATACCAGAAATTGCGTTTGCTCCAGACATAAGAGGAGTATGGAGTATAGGAGGGACTTTATTAATGAGCTCAACTCCTAAAAAAATGGCTAAAATAAAGACAGTTATGGCAAAAATTATTGCTTCCATTTATTGTTTATTTCCCTCAATTAATTGCTGGATTCGAGAATTCACTATATCACCATCTTTAGTAATTATAATGTTTGAGATGATCGGATTTTCCATATCAATATTAATGGCACCATCTTTAATGATTTCTAGAAGAATATTTGTAATATTTTGACTATACATTTGGCTAGCATCTTTAGGTACAGCAGATTGTATTTTTGTTGTTCCAATAATAGTGACATTGTGTTCATTTATTATTTCATTTGCTTTTGTCAGTTCACAATTGCCGCCATTAGCAGCAGCTAAGTCAACTATAACCGATCCTTCTGGCATTAGTTCAACCATTTCTTTATTTATTAAAACTGGAGCTTTTTTACCAGGTATTGCAGCAGTTGTAATTATGACATCAGTTTCTTTGGCAATATTAGTTAATAATTTACGTTGTTTAGAATAAAAATCCTCAGACATACTTTGTGCATACCCATCTTTAGTTTCTGTATCATTTGTTTCATCTGGTACTGTCTCAAGGAAACGTGCGCCTAAACTTTCAACTTGTTCTTTTACAATAGGTCGTATATCGTATCCGTAGACAATGGCACCAAGACGTTTGGCTGTGGCGATTGCTTGGAGTCCAGCTACCCCAGCACCGAGGACAAGAACTATTGCAGGTCTTATTGTACCTGCTGCTGTCATCATTAAAGGGAATATATGAGGTAGATAATTAGCAGCAAGGATCACTGCTTTGTAGCCAGCTAAATTTGCCATTGAACTTAGAGCATCCATATTTTGAGCTCGAGTAATCCGTGGTACCATTTCCATTGATATAGCAGTAACACCTTTTGATGCAAGTTCGGTTATATTAGTTAATTCAATCAATGGATTTAGAAATCCAATAATCACTTGATTGTTTGTAAGTAAACTTAACGATGATTCTTTTGTATGTATATCGTCAGCAGGAGGATTTACTTGAGTGACAATATTTGCTTTTGAAAAAATGTCTTTTCTTGTTTTAACAATTGATGCACCAGATTTTTCATATTCTTTATCAGGAAATCCGGATTTTTCTCCTGCACCTTGTTCAATGATTACATCTAATCCTATTTTAATAAGTTGAGCTACAGAAGCTGGTGTAGCCGCAACCATATGTTCTTCTATAAAGTATTCGTTGGGTACACCAACTATAATTTTTGTTTTTGAGTTGATATTTTTATCCATAATATTTAGTAGAATGCGCTAGGTATAATTATATCAGCTTATTTAGTCGATTTCTAATACTATTTTTAACAGGTATTTGGGGTATACTGATGTCATACAGAGTGATTGTTTTACTTACTAACCATTGGTTTGAAAATTGCGACCTTTGATGCCGACGAACACTATCACGATGTTTCTCAAAAAGTGATGTTTTATATAATAGGCCAAAGTTCGGGTTAGGTGAGCAAATGGATTATCTCATAGTTGCTGTTGCTGCCCTTATGGTATCCGCAATGGCCTTATATTCTGGTTTTGGGTTGGGCACATTATTGATGCCAGTTTTTGCTTTATTTTTCCCAATACCGATTGCAGTGGCTTCAACGGCAGTTGTGCATTTGGCCAATAATGTGTTCAAGGTTGTCGTCGTGGGTAGAAAAGCTGATTGGAAGATTATATTATCTTTCGGTCTTCCAGCGGCGGTATTGGCAGTGCCTGGGGCTTTCCTTTTGGTTCATATGTCAAATATAACGCCTATATTTACTTATCACATTGGTGAAAGAGCCTTCACCATTACTACAGTTAAACTTGTTGTCGCTGTTCTCATATTAAGTTTTGCTACTTTTGAGCTGATACCATCACTTCGGCAGATGGAATTTTCACGGAGATGGATGTCCTTGGGTGGTGCTTTATCCGGATTTCTGGGAGGAGTGTCTGGACATCAGGGAGCTTTACGTTCAGCTGTGTTGGCCAAGACAAATTTAGATACTACGGTATTTGTGGGGACAGTATCTGTTTGCGCTTTTATGGTTGATGTGTCTAGACTTTTGGTTTATGGATTTACTTTTTTTGCAGAGGATTTTAGTAAGATTTCTGAAGGCAATAGTATGGCTTTAGTTTTTGTAGCTACACTAGCTGCATTTGTCGGTACATATACGGGTTCTAAGTTTTTAAAACAAGTAACTATGAAGACTGTCAGGCAATTGGTTGGAAGCATGTTAATATTAATTGGATTGGCGCTGACAGTTGGCTTGATTTAGATGATGAATGTAATGATTTGTGTTTTCTAATAGACTCACATATTTTTAGAAAATACGTATTATCAAGGATTGTACATATACCAAATCCGAAATCATCTTTTGATGCGATATAATGACGTGGAAATCCTTTAGGAGTAAACTTGTGAAAAATATAATTGCTATAAGTTTAGTTATATTATCTATTTTCGCATTGTTTGCTTGTAATGATACTAATGTCAAGTCAGATGGAAATGTTCAAAGTAAAGTACCTGAACTAGATCTTCTGACTGCGATAGATCAATATAAAACAGAGATTGTGAAACAACACATGCATGCTGGAACTGACCCAAACAAAAACCCCATTCCTAGGGGCATACCGTTTGAAGGAGCATATCCATTGCATCTGGCAGTTTTGAAAGGTAGTTCAGGAATAACCAAAATCCTTATAGATAGTGGTGCTGATATAGATATAAAGGCTAAGAATCAAGATGAAGCAACGCCATTGCATTGGGCTGTTTTTTTCATAAAAGATGAAATGGTGACACTGTTGGTAGAATTGGGATCTTCGATTAATGAATTAGATATACACGGTGGTACACCCTTAGATAGTGGTGTTTTTGCTTTGGGATTGAACAAAGGCGACGATGGTAACGTGAATCGCCTAAAGAAAATCATCGAATTCTTGAAGGAAAATGGTGGAAAATCCGCAAAGGATTTATAACGGTTGTGAAATATTATGAGAGTAAATTACTGTATTGTATAGAGGTTTTGTGAAAATGAGGTATTCTATAGGGTTAACATTTGTTTTTGTGAGCTTAGCTATGTTAGTGATTTCTTGTGGAGGAGGAAATAGTTCGTCTAATGTTGGAGATGATGTGGGTGGTAAAGTTGTAAAGATAAAGCCTCCTAAGAGTCCACTTCTCAGTGCGATTGATCAAGACAAAGCGGATCTTGTGAAACAACACATGGATGCAGGGACTGATCCTAATGAATATAAACCTGCAATGGGGTTTGTTGTAGTTCATCTACAGCAGTGGGGAGCGGAAGGAACATATCCTTTACAGTTGGCCGTATTGAAAAATAGTCAGGAAATAGTAAAACTTCTTTTAGATAATGGAGCCAATATAGATATCAAAACGAAAGAAGTAGCAACTAGAGGCGGCACTAGTAATGAAGTGGGATTCACATCATTGCATTGGGCTGCTTATTTCTGTATGAAGGATATGGTGTCTTTTTTGATTCAATCTGGAGCTTCCATTAACGAATTAGATGCGAATGGTTCTACACCTTTGGATGTTTTGGTGTTGGGCGAAGAGAGAGGGACGAATATTCGCGATGCACAGTTGGAAGACCCTTCAAAATATTCGCATGGTGCTGATCAATTAACACCTGGATGTGTAGGTAAAGTGGAGATAGACGATACTGTAAAGGCTCAACTTTTGGAGGATCTTTTGGGGGTTTTCGATGCAAATGGGGGGCAATACAGCAAGGATCTTGGATGAGTCTAAATTGTAAATCAGATCGCAAAGAGGTTTTGTAAAAATGAGACATTTTATAGGATTAACATTTGTTTTTGTGAGCTTAGCCATGTTAGTGATTTCTTGTGGAGGAGAAACTGGTCCGTCTACTATTGAAGACGACACTTTCAATTCTGATGTTGGTGATACAATTGTAACGGTAGAGCCTCCCAAACGTTCTCTTTTGGCTGCAGTTGATCAAGACAAAGTAGACCTCGTGCAACAACATATGGACGCCGGTACCGACCCGAACGAATTTAGTGCTCCAATTGGAGTTGTTATGATTCACCTTTCACAATATGGAGCTGAAGGAGCGTATCCATTACACCTAGCAGTTTTAAAAGACAACAAAGAATCAGTTAAGATTCTTATAGATGGTGGTGCAAAGATAGATATTAAAACCAAAAATGAAAACGGATTTACTCCTTTGCACTGGGCTGCTTACTATTGTTTAAAAGATATGGTTACAGTTCTAATTGAATCTGGTGCACCTGTTAACTCGCTAGATGCACGTAATGCCACTCCACTAGATGCCCTGTTGTTAGGAGAAGACACTGGCAAGGCTATGCGTGGTGAACAAACGTCCGAAAAAACGGAATTTGCTTCTGGTGCTGATCAATTAACACCTGGATGTGTTGGTAAATTAGGATTGGAAGATGTTGAAAAAGTCAAAGCCTTTGCAACTATAAAAGATTATCTTCTAGAGTAAAGTTTAGCTAACAGACGCAGTATCTCTAAATACAACCATACCAATGTAATCATCAGTCCAAGGGCAGCACGCCATTCCATGTACTTTGGAATACCTCTTTCTGAACCTTCTTCAATAAAATCAAAATCAAGTACCAAATTTAAAGAAGCAATTATGATAACAACTACACTAAATCCAATACTGAAAAATGAACTATTCGTAATATCCATAATGGGCATTTGCCCCATGCCGAATATACTCATGAAAAATCCCACCGCATAAAGTATGCCTATACCACATGTTGCTGCGACAACTCCAAGTTTGAAATTCTCTGTAACTTTAATTAGTCTGGATTTGTATGCTAATAGCAGTGAGAAAAATATTCCTACAGTTAGGACTATTGCTTGAGTAACAATACCTTCATACATTTGGTTGAACATAAAAGAAATGCCACCAAGTGCTGCACCTTGAAATAAAGCGTATAAGGGAACAGTTTTAGGTGCCCACTGAGGTTTAAAAATTGTTGCTATAGCTAATGCAAAACCAATTAACATGCCAATTAATGCAAAAGCCATAATTTCGAATATAAAAGTGAAAGCTCCAGATGCCAGTAAAATAAGTAAACTGACTATTGTACGATTTACAGTGCCATCGATAGTCATTACGCCGTCGGATGTTTCGTACGAACCAGTGAAGGTTTTTGCGGATAGCGCAGGATTTCCAGAACGTAGCGAAAGGTGATTATTTCTCAATATATATCTCTTTGTGTTTAGTGGTCTCTTTTAATCATGATTTGGCTCCGCAGGTAGGATTCGAACCCACGACCCGTCGGTTAACAGCCGACTGCTCTACCACTGAGCTACTGCGGAGTACAAGTTTCAATCGCTTAGTACGCTTAGTAAAATGTTTTGAAACTATAGAGTAAGTTATATTTTAGCCATCTGTCTTCGTAAAAGCAGTATTATGATAGCATCAGCACTCGAGGGCTACAAGTTGGTATAAGTTAACAAGTATTCAAAAAAATGAATGATTTGTGATGTGATCTATGAGAACTCACATTACAAAATGATGTTGTCTATAAGTCGTGTGTGTCCGATTCTTATAGCTCCTAAAGCTATTGCGGGAGTTAATTTATGTTTCAGTTCTTCGAGAGTTTCAACATTTGCTATGCTTATGTAGTCAATATTAGCTAAGGGTTGGGTGTGTATAACTTTGCGCATTTGTAATTTAATGTGTTCAACATTTTTAGTTTCATCGTGCCATAAATTCTTGGCTACGTGAAGTGATTCATATAATATGACAGCAGCTTTACGTTGACTCTCATTAAGGTGAATGTTACGGCTACTGATAGCCAATCCGTCATCATCACGTATTGTTGGCAATATTACCACCTGAGTTCCCAAATTCAGGTCATCGTTCAGTTTTTTTATCACAAGACACTGTTGAGCATCTTTTTGACCAAGATAAATGTTGTTTGGTCGTGACATTGATATGAGTTTGCATAATATAGTAGCGACTCCATTGAAATGAGATGGTCTGAATTCACCTTCCAACCGAGTTGCAATGAGACCAACATCTAAGGATGTTGCGAATCCTTTTGGATACATTTCTTCAATGGATGGTATGAATACGATGTCTACATTAGCGTTTTTCAAGATATCCAGGTCAGCTTTAATGTTTCTAGGGTATGTGGAAAAGTCTTCAGTGGGACCGAATTGGTTTGGGTTAACAAATATGCTTACCGCTACGCTAGTATTATCTTTTTGAGCATGTTTTATTAATGACATATGACCTTTGTGTAAGTTTCCCATAGTAGGTATTAATCCCATTGGACGAGGTGATTGCATACATTGATATTCAAACTGGTGGATAGTTTCAATAATTTTCATAACTGGTGGATGATTAGTTTAATTCTGTGCCTCGCTTAGATAATGAACTTAAATTATATGCGTGTGATGATTTGGTTTGATTGTAGAAATACCCCAACGTTATGTTTGTTATAAATTCATGATAACTTTTGAAAGGGTTCCAGGTCATAATTTGTGGGTCAAGTTTAGATTTGTTCCATAAGTTCTTCTAAAAGTGATTGTTTCATTGAATAACTTTCTTTGTCACTTGGAAAGTTTCCTGTTTGTACGTCAGTTATGTATTGAGTGCTTGCGAGCTTTATAGTTGTACTCAAATCTGCGTATCGTCGTACATGTTTTGGAGAGAAATCGTCGAATAGGCCAAAAATGTCGTGGAAAACTTGCACTTGTCCGTCACAGTGTATGCCAGATCCAATTCCAATTGTAGGTATTGCAACTTTTTCAGTTATGAGTTTTGCAAGGAGATCTGGAATAGATTCTAAAACTATAGCGTATGCTCCTGCCTCCACAAGTATTCGAGCGTCTTCCATTATATCTATGGCAGATTTAAAAGATTTGCCTTGAACGTGATATCCTCCAAGTTGGTTGACGCTTTGAGGAGTCAATCCAATATGACCCATAACAGGAATGCCGTTCTGTACAAGCTTATCTACTGTGGGAGCTATATGTCGGCCTCCTTCTAATTTCACTGATTGAGCTCCACCTTCTTTGAGAAGCATTCCGGCATTTTTAATAGCTTCAGATTCATTGATTTGATAGCTTAGGAATGGTAAATCACCAACGACATGAGCTCGTTTAGTACCTCTCACTACAGCTTTTATGTGGTGTATCATATTATCCATAGTGACGGGTAAAGTAGAATCTAGGCCTAACATAACTTGACCTAAGCTGTCGCCTACTAAAATCAATTCTATTCCAGCATTCTCTATGATCTTGGCTGAAGTGTAATCATAAGCCGTAAGCATTGGGATTTTATGCCCATTATCTTTCATGTCTTGTAGGTTATTTATGCTAATGCGCATTTTCATAACTCCCCTGAATTCTATTTATTGTATGTTCCGAGTATTCTTGAAATTTAGCAAAGTTTGGCGGATTGTTTCCGCACGGTCCTGAGTGAGAGTTCCTTTTTCAATTGCAAATGGTAGTCCAGCTAGTGCTAATTCACAGTACAGTGGTAAAACACTTGGTTCCTGAATTTGCAAAGTTTCCAAATGTTTTTGTATGGTGCCAATGTCTCCTCGTACATATGGGCCGGCGAAAGCTTCAGGAATCCCTAAAGATTCTAGGTTAATTGAAACTTGTTTCATTATAGGTATCAGTGCTTTAATACCTTCAGAGCGTGTCAAACCAATATTTTCCCACAACTGACCTGATACTGCTCCGAGTACAGTCAAAAGATTACCCATCATTACTGCTGATAGATGGTACAAAGGTTTATTTTGGGATGTAAGGAATATTGGATTGCCTCGAATGTTGACTGCCATATTTTTTAGGAAAGTTTTGATTTTCGGAGTGCCTTCAATGCCAAAGGTTATGCCGGGTATACTTTTTACACCGCTATCTATAGATGAAAATGCTTGAAGGGGATGAAAAGATCCTGTTAAAGCTCCTTGATTATCTGCGTGCTTCAATACATCTAGAGATGCTACTCCTGAACAGTGAACTACACCTTGGTTAGGCCGCCAAGTCATTTTTGAGACTACTGATTCTATTGCATCATCTGGAGTAGTGATAAATACAACGTCACTTACACGTGCAACTTCCTCGTGTTTTTCATAGGAAACACATCCGATGATTCGACGAGCTAATTCCTGTGCTGAATTAAATGTTCGGCTGGAAGTTGCCACAATTGAGTAGTTGTTGTTGGACAAATTTATAGCTAAAGATCCACCAACTGATCCTGCACCAATAAATCCAATTTGTGATTTGAGTCCAAAGTTTGTCATACTATCCAAACTCCTGAATGATAGATACTAGGACATGTTTTTATATCTTGTATCGATTTGATAATGAAATAAAGCTTAATATAAGGGTGGATTTTAAGACAGAAAAAGCCCTTCTGATCAATTCAGAAAGGCTTTTTCGAAACACGTATCGGTATATTGTTTTATATATTAAAAGAGCAATTAATTTATATTCATGTGTCGGTATCATATCCGCTCACCGTTCCCTAAATGGATTGGCTGCATAGCTATATTATCAGGACAAAGTACAAGGAGCAATCTTTATATACGCATGCATATGAAGATTTGGGTTAAATAAGATTATGTTTTATTGAGCGATATTCCGGAAGTGGAGTCAGTACACACATATCTGAAAAGTGATTTGACAGTTGTACAATATGCGGAAATTTGTATCTGTAAATCTTGTATTAGTAGCAAAGTGAGTCTATATGAATTACCACACCTTGTCTTCAGTTGTGAAATAGGTTACATTTTTGGATATAAATAATATATTAGTGGGCTTAAAATAAATTTATTAGCGATAAGGATTTTTATTTAACATACGCTGTGAATTGGTCAGGTTTTAGTAATAGTATTTAGAAATGTAGGGGATGTACGCTGATGAAATATCTAGCACAGCCAAGAGTATATTTAGTATCACGACCTAGTGTTGACTGGGAGCAAGTTGCTGCTTTTCTAAGCGATGAAGACGTTCCACCAATTTCTGAAAGCATACGTTCTGGAAATGAAGAATCATCAGCTATTATCGAGATATCAGCTCGATTGTGTTACATGAGTTTTGGTAGAGGGCGTAAGGATATTACGGATTTCATAAATAATTTGCTTTCCTCCAAGGATGGTAGTGTCTTAGAACATGTTAATTATGGATTTGTTATTACTGGTGTATCACGTAGTCTTACCCATGAATTCGTTAGGCATCGTG
>CAZSCD010000045.1:0-3942 GCA_964605345.1 uncultured Dehalococcoidia bacterium | reverse complement strand
GGATAGTTAAGCGTTGTGCTAGGTAAAATATTACTACTTATGGCTTTCAAAGGCGTGCCTCGCTTAGTGATTAAACTGTTGTTTGATCGGCGTGTCCCGTTGATATTGAAATTCATTATTCCTGCAGCAATTATTTACTTTATATTCCCAGCAGATATTATTCCAGATATATTGCCAATATTGGGTCGAATAGACGATATTGCAGTGCTACTAATTTCTGTCGTTTTGTTTCTAGGTTTGGCATCTAACGCTATATTTCGAGCCCATATTGAAAATGCGAATAAAAAGGATTCTAAAACCAAAACAGATTCTGATGTTATTGACGGTGAAGGTCGAATTGTCGATGATGAGGAAAAATTTTCAGAATAACATCTGATTTATGTTTATGAAGTAAGTGTTTCAGAATAATAATGACTGTATCTAATACACAGAACAAAAACCTAGATTTGTGTAGAAATAAATCCAGTAAAGATGGACTAGCTCTTTATGTGCATATTCCATTTTGCGAGACTAAATGCTCCTATTGTGATTTTAATACTTATGCTCGTATAGAGTCACTTATTCCTACATACATTGAAGCTGTGAGTAAGGAAATACGACTTTGGGGAGATTTACTTGGGAATCCTACTGTTGGATCAATCTTTTTTGGTGGAGGTACGCCATCATATTTACCACAAAATAACGTTGCTAGAATTTTGGACGATATAAGAATTGCGTTCAATGTGAATTCTGAAGCAGAAGTGTCTCTAGAGGCAAATCCCGGTGATATCACGAATGAAAAACTCGAATGTTATCTTGAATCTGGGATAAATCGCATAAGTATTGGAATCCAAAGCTTTAATGACAGTTTGTTAAAGGTTTTAAGCCGACGTCACTCAGCTCAAGATGCTGTACGAGCTTACACTAAAGTTTATGATGCTGGATTTCATAATATCAGCATTGATCTAATGTACGGTATACCAAATCAGAAGATTACAGACTGGGAGGAAACTCTTGAGACGGTTAGAGAACTTAAGCCACCACACGTTTCGATGTATTGTCTGACTCTTGAAAAAGGTACTCCTATGGAGAATTTAGTGAAACTAGGACAGATATCTGATCCAGACGTAGATATAGCAGCTGATATGTATATGATTGCCGAGGATTTTATGGATTTTATGCAATATCGGCATTATGAAATTTCGAATTGGGCTCAGCCGGGCAATGAATGTCAACATAATCTAACTTATTGGCGTACTCAGTCATATCTTGGTATTGGCCCTGGCGCGCATTCACATTTTCCATCGTACAGGTTCTGTAATTTGGCATCACCAAATGGATATATACGGAAGTTAAATGAAAAAATGTTCAATTCAATTGTAAATACTACCAAATCATTGTTAGAGATTGTTGCAGAAGTTCCGGTGGTAGAAAATATAGAGTCTGTGAGCAAACGTATGCAAATCGCTGAAACATTGATGTTAGAGTTAAGATTAGACACTGGCGTTAATATTGAAGAATTTGTTAATAGATTTGATGTAGCTCCTGAACAAGTTTATGGAGACACATTTAATAATCTTATGAATCTTGGCCTTTTGAACATAAATGCTGAGTCGATAAAACTGACACGTCGAGGGCGCTTGTTAGGCAATGAAGTTTTCAGTCAATTCTTCTAATTTGTCATCGCTGAGAAACGTCTTGTTTTTTGTTTTTATTTACCCTTACTCACATGCATGCACCTATGGTATAATTTTCACCTTACTTGCGGTTTGGTTGATGCCCCGAAAAGATGTAAAAAATGAATTGTGTTGAGGTCGTTTTACCATGAGGGTTGTGTTTCTTGAAGATGTTCCAGGTGTGGCACAGGGTGGAGACGTTAAAGATGTTAAGAATGGCTATGCTCGTAATTATTTAATCCCAAAGTCTTTGGCGGTGCCTGTTTCACATAATTCGTTACAACGTATTGAAGGTCTTAAGAAAAAAGCAGATGAAACACGCATAAAGATGATCGCTGACATCAAAGTTGTGGCATCAGAACTTGATGGTAAACAAATCAATATAGAGATGAGAGCAGGAACTGAAGGGAAGCTTTATGGCTCTGTTACCAACGCTATGGTGGCTGATGAACTTTCTAAGATGATTGACAGCAAAGTTGACCGCAGAACTGTTGAAATTCCAGAACCAATACGTGACCTCGGAACTTATGAACTGGCTGTTCGACTACATGCCGAAGTTCAGGCTAATATTACTGTATTGGTTTATGCTGAAGGCACTGAACCTACGTCTGATGAAGAACCTACGTCTGATGAAGTGGGCGATGTTGATGACAATAGTACACAAAATGCTTCGGGTGATGCTGATGAGGATGTGTCTAGCAATGATGGTGATGAACCCAAAAGAGAGATCCAAGACCAAGTCTAATAAATTTGGGAACGGAATCAATGTCTGGCACGTCGGTTTATTCACAACTCGGATAATCAAGATTTAGTGTTTATAGGAAAGTGAACGTTGTATACTGATCGGTTGGCACCTCATGATATAGATGCCGAAGAATCTGTTATAGGATCCGTACTTATTGATGGTTCCGCGTTGTCTAGCGTGACAGGCATTCTGAAGGCTGGAGATTTTTACAGCGAAAAAAACCGATGGTGTTATGAGGCATGTTTGGCTCTTATGCAAAGAGGAGATGCTGTAAATCAGGTAACAGTGGCTCATGAATTGTCTCTTCACGATAAATTAGAAGATTTAGGTGGGGCTGCTTATTTAAGTCATCTAGTTGTTGTTGTTCCTACGTCTGCACACATTGAACATTACGCACGTATTGTTCAAAGTACATCAATTATGCGGCAAATTATACGAGCAGGCGCGGATGTGGCAGCTGTTGGGTATGAAGGAGAATCTGATGCACATCAAGCATTGAGGAAAGTCGAGGAAGTTATTTTCCGTCTCCGATCTGGTAGAGCTTCTCGAGATTTCATGTCGATACGTGAGATTTTGGATGTCTATATGGAGGAGAGCTCCGCGATGCAAGGAGCCGATGCTCGTGAATTGGCGCCGGTCCCCACTGGATTTAACGATATAGACAAATTATTGGGTGGTTGACTACAACGTTCTGATATGGTTGTATTAGCTGCAAGGCCAAGTTTGGGTAAAAGTACTTTGGCTCTTAATATAGCTCGCCATGCAGCAGAATGGGGAGCTGTAGTTGGTATTTTCAGTCTTGAAATGGGTAGTGCACAGATAGGGTTGAGATTGTTATCTAATGAGTCAAACGTAGATAGTTATCGCTTGAGAGTTGGTCTGTTAAGTGAGTCAGAAGAACAGCGACTACTTGATGCCATAGGTTTGTTGTCAGAGTTGCCCATATATTTAGATGATACTCCAATTCAAACTATAGTAGAAATGTTGGGTAAGGCAAGAAGATTGCAGACTGAACATGGACTTAATCTCGTTGTAGTAGATTACATGCAACTTCTCGGAGGAGGAGGCAGACCTGAAAATCGTGTGCAGGAGATGGGTGAAATATCCAGATCTTTGAAAGGCCTGGCGAGAGATTTAGATGTGCCTGTATTAGCTTGTTCGCAGCTATCTCGTGCAATTGAACAACGACCATCTCACAGACCTCTTCTTTCTGATCTTAGAGAGAGTGGAAGCATAGAACAAGATGCCGATGTTGTAGCGTTTATTTACCGGGAGGACTTGTATACTACTAGAGAAGATTGGGAAACCAAAAATCCTAATAAACCATATCCACAAAACATTGCAGAAATTATAGTTGCCAAACATCGTAATGGCCCACAAGGTACTGTACCTCTCAACTTTCGAGGAGAGCTTGCCAGGTTTGAAAACTCTACCGCTATGACACCAACTAGATCTATGGAATTGGCGTAGCATGGAATTTTCTGAATTTCCCAAAAATGTGAGATTTACTCCAGTTCCAAATCATGTGTTTGGGCCATTACT
>CAZSCD010000044.1:0-8813 GCA_964605345.1 uncultured Dehalococcoidia bacterium | reverse complement strand
TAATTTTCGTTCTTCTTGTCCAACACCATGATATCCATGAAACATCATCCCATTCAAATGTATTTTATCCGAAATCAAATATCGCTACCTTCCTCAAATACATCACTGGATTCATAAACTATAATCTCAAATCAATATTCTTCGTTAAGTTTTGTTGCAAGTTTAAGTATATTACGCGCACGTTTCACTACTGGAATATCAACTACCATTCCATCTAAAGATATTGACCCTCTACCATGTAATTCAGCTTCCTGAAATGCATCAATAATTCTTTTAGCTTTATCTACTTCGTTACGTGATGGTGAAAAACCTTCATTTATTACTGGGATTTGTTCAGGGTGAATAGCAAATTTTCCATTAAAACCACATTTCTTTGCTTGTTTAACGTCTCGTGACAAGCCATCAAGATTACCTAAAGCAAAATACGGAGTATCTATTGCCAAAACATCTGCAGCCCTGGCTGCAACACTAACAACACTTCTTGCATAAGCTATTTCAGAACTATCTTCAGTACGATCTATTCCCATGTCATTCGTAAAATCTTCTGCACCAAATCCCACACCAATTATTCTAGGTGAAGCGACACAAATTTCGTAAGCATTGACAATAGCTTTAGCTGTTTCTATCCATGGAAGCAATTTAATGCTACCAGATTGTAATTCATTCTTGTTTTCAACTTCTCCTATCATATTGCACACTTGTTTAATGTCTTCAGAACATTCGATTTTTCCCACTGAAATCCCAAATATATGAACTCCAATAACTGAATCCATATCTTTTTGAGTGAAACCTGTATCTAAAGAGTTAATTCTTGGAATCACCAATGTGTTTGTAGAAGCCATTTTGTAAAGAAACGATGTGATTATTCCTCTAGCGTTTTCTTTTTCGTTAATTGGTATTGAATCCTCCATGTCCGGGACATACACGTCTGGATTCAAGGTCAATGCTTTATCCAACATATTGGGTTGGTTTCCAGGAACAAATAATAAACTTCTAACAAGCAATTCAAAAACCTCAATGAATACTAACATCAAAATGATTTTTCATATAACACAAATCAAATAACTAGATTATTTTATGCATGAAACGATCAATCCAAACAACTCTAAAATTACCCGTATCAGAGTATACCATGTAAAGATTACACTACACGTTATATGTGCATTGACACCTAAATTATCCCTGTGCTATAACCCGTAGGTTATGATAGACGATATGAACATTATGAATCAAAACAAAGTTCCCCACATCCAAATGATTGGTGTCACTGGAATACCTGAAATTGAAAGTGGAGATTGTATAGCTTCAATCATAATATCTGCAGCAAACAAACAAGGTACACCAATTGAACCATGGGACATAATCGTGATTACCCAGAAAATAGTATCAAAAGCAGAAGGCAGAATACGAGATTTGCGGAAAGTTAAACCCTCGCCGAAAGCACATGAAATAGCTTCAAGAACAGGACGCGACAGTCATTTAGTTGAGCTAATATTAAGAGAAAGTAATTCCATCGTTCGCCTGGATGAATCCAGAGGAATCATTATAGTGGAAACCAAACATGGCTTTGTTTGCGCCAATGCTGGCATAGATACTTCAAACATACCAGGGGATAAAATGGTGTCACTTTTACCTGAAAACCCAGACGTTTCGGCATCCACAATAAGGGATATCATAAGACAAACACTTAATGAAGCTCCTTTATCTATTATAATATCAGACACGTTTGGACGAGCATGGAGAGAAGGTCAAACAAATTTCGCAATAGGTGTGGCTGGGATGAATCCTTTAAGGGATTACACAGGAACTATCGACTCATTTGGCAAAATAATCAAATCAACTAACATAGCCGTGGCTGATGAACTTGCATCATCTGCCGAATTGATGAGTGCCAAATCTAACAATATACCTGTAGTCATCATTAGAGGATATTTATTTTCTGAAGAACCTAGTGGCTCAAACTGGTTACTCAGACATACATCCACAGATCTTTTTAGATAAGTGAATCTTTTGAAATATATCTTCAATTGAATAGGAAAACTATCCTATATTAACCAGGAGAATAAATGAATCGAAATCAATTTTGGCTAATTAAATCTGAACCAAGCGCATATTCCTTTGAAGATCTCCAAAACGAACAAGACCAAACAGCTGAATGGGATGGAGTACGAAATTATCAAGCTAGAAATATTCTTCGTGACAAGATGAAAGTTGGTGATGGAGTCCTTTTCTACCATTCAAACACTAGCAATCCAGCTGTAGTTGGAACTGCAGTAGTAACACAAGAAGGCTATCCTGATCATACTGCATGGGACCCTAGTTCTGACCATCCAGACCCTAAAAGCACGCCAGATAAACCTGTTTGGTATATGGTCGACGTTAAGGCTATATCATCATTCGACAAACAAGTGACCCTGTCTGAAATCAAATCTATACCTACACTAGGAAATATGGTACTAGTAAATAATTCAAGGCTATCAGTACAACCAGTAACCTATCAGGAATGGCACACAATCATAAATCTTGGAACAAAAAAGTGATTACTCAGTGATGTTTTAATTTATTAGATATAATATCTCCCATTTCCGAAGTAGCAACCGGATTACCTCCAGACACAGCAATATCTAAGGTATGATATCCTTCTGAAAACACAGAATTTACTACATCTTCAATAAGATTAGCTTCAAGTTCCAGACCAAGTGAATATCTCAATAGCATAGCCATACTTAAAATGGCGCCAACAGGATTTGCGATCCCACGTCCTGCTATATCAGGAGCTGCACCATGAATTGGTTCATACAATGCCTGTTTTAATTTAGTTGACCGACTAGTTGTTCTGTCTCGATATAATGGCAAACCAGGTAAACTTGCTGATGGAATCATTCCCATAGATCCAGTGAGTACCGAGGCTTCGTCCGTAAGAATGTCTCCAAATGTATTTTCAGACACAACTACATCAAAATGAGATGGATTTCTAATCAATTGCATTGACGCATTATCAACTAAAATATGCTCTAAGGTTACTTCAGGATATTCTTGGCTAAGTTCATTTGCTATTTCACGCCAAAGACGGGAAGATTCTAGGACATTGAATTTATCCACGGAAGTCAGCAACTTCCTTCTATTCATAGCAAGTTCAAATCCCATTCTGAGAATCCGTACTATCTCCTGTTCAGTATAAAGTAAAGTATCTACACCTTTTCTGCCTTTAGATGTTTGCCATCGTTTCTTAGGACTTGCAAAATACAACCCTCCTGTAAGTTCTCTAACTACCAACATGTCCACTCCATCAAGATACTTGGGTTTAATGGGACTCGCATCTAAAAGATGTGGGCATACTTTTATAGGCCTTATATTAGCAAACAACCCAAACTTCTTCCGAATAGATAAAATGCCGCTTTCTGGTCTAACATCAGCTTTAGGGTCATCCCATTTAGGACCTCCCACAGCTCCAAATAAAATTGCGTCGGATTTTAAACACTTGTCTATGGTGTCTTCAGGTAGTGGAGTTCCTGATTTATCAATCGCAACACCACCTATATCACCATAAATAAGTTGAAAACTATGGCCAAATTTATCGCCTACTATTTGTAAAACTTTTGTGGCTTCAGATATGACTTCTGGACCAACACCGTCTCCTGGAAGCACTGCAATACGAAAGTTCATATAATAGCTCCTTAGTAGCTTCATGGGTCATTTTTTTATTTAATACAATGATTAAGATGATATTATATTAAATAAGTTAGACAGACATAAACATCAATAAAATAATTAACGTTGAATTTACTTCTGAGATTATAAAGTTCCAATTCTTAAATAATTCTTTAACTTATTTTTATTCATTCCGTGTATACCTAACTCACGGCACGATCTTCCAGCGGTCCAAGCGTCAAATCCCATAACTACAGATCCAATATTAACTAATGACTTCATAATAGGAGTATCAACTCCGTATTCTTCTCCTATCGAACTCCATGAAACCAATCCAAAAGGAATATCTTCAGTTAGCCACCTTGATTTTATAGATCCTGGAGCTTTTAGTTGTGTTAACATTCGGCTGCCATTAATAGTAGCCCAAAGATCTCCTTTTGGCCCAAATCCTGCCAAGTAAAACCCTTCATCTGCTGTTAACAAATCATATCCTAACATTTTACCCACACTGCGTCGTTCTTCATCGACTGTCATAATAACTTCTGCGACTGTATGAGAAACACCTTCTTCGTAAAAATAAAAGTCTCCTCTAGAATATTCTAACCGACCTACATTCATCAACACGCCTGCGGGATGAACTACTGGATTGAAAGATGAAAGACCGCAAGCCATTACATCTGGATATGTTTTAATTCCCGGGAAAAAAACCTCCAGTTCGAGTTTTACTTTGTCCGTATTAGTTGCAGGGAAAACACCCAATCCAAGGCCAGAAACCACACCCCAAATCGTGGCAGTATTGGGTGAAGTTTTCCTACACACATAAGGAGCAGTGTCCACCTCAGATAAAGTTACATTTTTCGCAGTAAATCCTTCTTTGGATTTTGACGATTCCTTTAAAATACGAGCCCATTCCAAACTCCCAAGATTACCCGGCATCAAAACAATCGTCTGATCATCCATCAAATGAGGAGCACAGATTTCTGCAAAACGTTTATGTGCATATGCGGGAACAATCACTAAAAGTAAGTCAGAAGCAGTTATAGCCTCTACAATGTCAGAAGTAACATTGTGAATCTTCGCCACACCCTGTTCAGCCACTCCTAATAAGTGGATTTTGTGATCGTCTCTTATAGGTTCCAAAGATTCATCAAATTCTGGCAACTCATAAAGCGTTACTTCAAAACCTTTTAATGTAAGATTGGACGCAGTAGAAAAAGCAGTGTTACCACCTCCAAGTATGCTTACAGACTGTTTAAATGTCATGTTATATAAAGACCTCCAAAGTATTCATATACGTAAATTTTATATGAGTGTTTTAAAGGACGAGCGTAATAATAATGTCCACATTAATTCTTTCAAGATTTTCTTTCGGAAATGTTGGGATATTATCCGAAAAAATTCATACATACAAACATATGGAATGAAGATGTGGTTTTTTTAAATACATTCATTGTGTAACTATATTAACTAGTCTACCCGACACGTAGATAATCTTGATAACTTTTTTGTCTTTAATATGAGTCTGAATACGCGAACTTTGAATAGACAATTTTTTAGCGTCATCTTCAGAAATGTCGACAGAAACATTTATTTTATCTCTCACACGTCCATTAACTTGCATAACCAAAGTAAATACATCATCAGCAGCTAAATCTGAATTTGATTTTGGCCATGTTTGGTTGTGGATACTGTATTTTTGCCCAGTTAATTCCCACAATTCCTCAGTTATATAAGGAGACATGGGAGCTAAAAGTAATAACATGGTTTTAATCGCATCATTCCAAGTTTTTGAGTCAATACCTCCGTTATCCCATGTCTGATTAAGTCCATTAGTATATTCCATCAAAGCAGCTAAAGCCGTATTGAATTTAAATCTTTCAATATCATTAGTAACTCGGCTAATAGTCTTATGCATCAATCGTTGTAAATCACGCACAATACTCTCGTCAAAAGGAAAATTATCACAAATATTGGAGTCACGATTAGCCAAATCCCACACTCTATTCATCCACCGTGCCATACCATTTATACCAGAATCACTCCATTCTCCACCTTGATCCCATGGACCCAAGAACATTAAATACGAACGCACAACATCTGCACCCACTTTTGACACATATAAATCGGGTGATATTACATTTCCTCTGGACTTACTCATCTTCTGTTTTTCAGCAATAATATGACCCTGATTAAACAGTCTTAAAAAGGGTTCGTCAAAATCAATGAAACCTAAATCACGTAATACCTTAGTAAAAAACCTAGCATACAAAAGATGCATTACCGCATGTTCTGCTCCACCAGTATATTGATCTACAGGCGCCCATAAATGTAATGACTCTGGATCAAATGGTCTGTCATGAGTATTAGGGCTGGTAAATCTAAATTGATACCAAGATGAATCTACAAAAGTGTCCATTGTATCCGTCTCACGAATCGCTTCACCCCCACATTTAGGACAAAAAGTGTTAACAAATTCATCATTTGTTGCGAGAGGTGATTCTCCTGTTGGTTTGAATTCTGCATCTTTTGGCAACAACACTGGCAAATCTTCCTCTGGCACTGGCACAATTTCACAACGAGTGCAATAAACGATCGGTATCGGTGTACCCCAATACCTTTGGCGTGATATCAACCAATCTCTCATTCGATATTTTATACTAAGCGAACCTAAATGATTTGCCTCCAAAAAGTTCGCGATTTCCTTCATAGCATCCCTGTTTTTTAAACCATCAAACTGACCTGAATTGATCTGAATCCCATCCTCCACATAGGCTTCATTTAAAGGTTGTCCAGACCATGTTGGGGGAGAAATAACTACTTTTACTGGTAAATCATACTTCTGGGCAAATTCAAAATCTCGTTGGTCATGTGCCGGCACTCCCATTACCACACCTGTCCCATAAGTTACCAATACATAATCTGCAACAAAAATAGGTATTCGATCTCCAGTTAGGTGATTTGTACAGTATGAGCCAGTAAAAACACCTGTTTTTTCTTTATCTGTCGACAATCTTTGTATTTCACTCTGTCGTCTAGTCTGTTCAATATATAAATCTACATTTCCTTGATGTTTCTTTGTGGTCAATTGGCTTACCAAATGATGTTCTGGAGCCATTACAATAAATGTGACTCCATAGAGCGTGTCAACACGTGTAGTAAAAATACTTAAAGTTTTGTCATCTAATTTATATTCTGAAATATCGAAATCAACTTCAACACCACTACTACGTCCAATCCAATTGGATTGCATAACATTAATTTTATCTGGCCAATCTAATTGTGTTTGATCCAATAATTCATCCGCATACTTAGTAATACGGAAAAACCATTGATTTAATTCACGCCTAGAAACTATAGTTCCACATCTCTCACAGTCTCCTTCAGCAAGTACCTGTTCGTTAGCTAGAACCGTATTGCAAGACGAACACCAATTTGCTGGTGCATATGCACGATATGCTAATCCTGCTTCATACATCTTAAGGAAGAACCACTGGTTCCATTTGTAGTAATCTGGATTACAGGTAACTATCTCTCTTTCCCAATCATAAGATGCTCCCATCAACCTAAACTGTCTACGCATATTTTTTATGTTACTCATAGTCCAATCATATGGATGAATACCTCTCTTGATCGCAGCATTTTCAGCTGGTAAACCAAAAGCATCGAATCCCATAGGATGCAATACATTGTATCCTTGCATACGACGAAACCTAGAATGAGCATCTGAAGGAGCCATAGCATACCAATGACCTACATGTAAATCTCCAGATGGATATGGATACATAGTTAATTCATACCATTTAGTACGTGGATCATCGTCTTTAACTTCATACAAATTGTCCTCAGACCAACGATCTCGCCACTTTGATTCAATGTCTTTATGAATGTAATGTAACTCAGTATTTCTTTCGGATTTTGTCATGTCAACAATTTTGCAGGGTAACTCCTTTATTAAATATAGTCCTTGAAATCCCAATTACCTCTCAGAATCATTGATACAATGAATTTATTGTATCAATCGCATGAAGAGCCATTAACCTAACATCATCAGGTGGAGGCACGTTTTTAGATCCAGGCCCAGTAAGAGAAACCAAACTGGCCAAATCATCTCTACTAACCCATAACCACCCATCTTTCGGAAAACCACATGACCCAGTAGGACGGCAAAAATATATCATGTCTATATGTTGGTGATATCCGTCAACTGGATCATCTATATCCTCAATCATTATAGCGAACGGTGGAGGCAACTGAACAGGGTAATCAAATTCTAAGTGTGTAGATGTTGGAATAACTTCACACACAACACCTGTTTCTTCAAAAATTTCCCTTATCACCGCTTGCACTGGATCTTCATTATCGTCAATGTGTCCGCCAGGAGGTAACCACGCACACACTTTAGGGTGCCAATGAAGTAACACCTGACTATTATTATTGACGATAAACCCTGTAGCCGTGAAATGTCTGATCATTGATAATGCATTCGTTAAAATATGCTATTCATCAAATCTTAATTGATTTCATCTAAGAAACTTGAATAATATACCAAGTATGGCCCCAGCGGGATTCGAACCCGCGATCTCCACCTTGAAAGGGTGGCGTCCTAGGCCGCTAGACGATGGGGCCTCTAGTACTTCCATGATCATACTGCATGATAGCTACGGATAACAAGGTAATGATTCTAAACCTTTTGTTTCAGATATATCAAACATAATGTTCATGTTCTGAACCGCCTGCCCGGCTGCACCTTTAATTAAATTATCAATGCAGCTTATCACGATCAAACGATTCGTACGTACATCTATTGTAGGGTAGATAACGCAATTATTACTGCCTACAGTGTGTTTAGTCATTGGAGAAGTATTTACGACTTTAACAAAGGGTTCATCTCTATAAAAGTCTTTATAAACATCCATCACATAATCTGTAATGGATACTCCATTATTAAGTGACATATTAGATTTCAGTGGAGCGTAACAGCTAACCAGAATACCTCTCGTCATTGGCACTAAATGAGTAAGTAATGTTATTTTGGGTTTATCAAAATAATCAGCCTTATTAAGTTCCTGAGTAATTTCAGGCATATGTCTATGACCGTCTACAGAATAAGCCATTAAATTATCATTCACTTCAGAGTAATGTGACATTAATGACAAACTACG
>CAZSCD010000043.1:0-6648 GCA_964605345.1 uncultured Dehalococcoidia bacterium | reverse complement strand
AGGCACCAGATAGCCTACAGTACGCTGTGACCATTTGGGCACCAACACCTTGTCCCACAATTGCCACAGCCTCTCCAATCTGAAGTTCAGCACGTCTAACGCCTTGCAGGGCGACGCCTCCCAACGGTCCAGCAAAAACTGCTTGTTAATCTGTTAAGTACACAAATATAGGATATACTTTGGCCTGTTCAGAAGTAACATATTAAACAGACTCTGGATCACCTGAATCCGAAGCTTTACCTGTGAGGCAATGCGTACTGTGATTACACATAGTAAGAACACGATCGCCGGGATTTAATCTTTCCATTTCTGGTCCTACTGAAACCACGTGTCCAACTGCTGTATATCCAAAACGTCGACGCCTTTTATGTTCAAGGGCAGCCTCTCCTTTTAATTTGACAATTTCGGTGCCACCACTTACCTGAGTACGATGAATCCTAACCAGGGCCTGTCCAAGCCCTGGTTCAGGAACTTTAAAATTTTCCACTTCTACTCGTTCACCTTCATGAATAATCAGCCTTTTTCCCATATCTGTCATAAATGTTCTCCTATATCTACATCCAATCCCTAGAATATTTTTAGTAGCCAAATTAACCCGATGTGTATTAAATGAATAAAATTATGTCTCAAAAATACAACTTTGAGACATAATAATACCACTAGCATAGCAACCATATCGTCTATAATTGATACAGATCAATTCATTCCGCTGCACATCTCTAATATGTGCTTAGCAATTTATGTATATGATCATAATTTGTTCATCTATTTCAATTATCCTAACAGTCGGCTCCTTCCTTGACCGCCTAAACTAGCATACATATAATTAATAATAAATAATTCTCTTTGGAACTTTCAGGGGTAGATTATGGTTGATGAAAATAACATCACCAACATTTTGAGGGTGGAAAAGGAAGCGTTAACCGCACTGGAATCTATCAGTGACCCAGGGCAACTTGAAGAATGGCGGATCTTTTATCTTGGCAGACGCAGTGCACTAACTCAAATTCTTCGTGCCTTAAAGGATTTACCGATTGATGAAAAACGTAAGGTGGGAGCCGCAGCTAATTCTGTAAAGGAGCTCCTAGAAGAAAAGCTTACCTATCGTGATCAGCGCCTTAGAAACGCTACTGTATCTTCCTCTTTAAATGACGACAGATTAGACGTTACTCTACCTGGATTGCCGATGCCATCCGGTAGGCTACATCCCACCACTTTAACCATACGTGAAATCTGCCAAGCTTTTTCAACTATGGGATTTCAAGTCACTGAAGGGCCAGAGGTGGAGTTGGATAAATATAACTTTGAAATGCTTAATATACCGAAAGATCACCCCGCCAGAGACATGTTCAACACTCTGTGGATAGACTATACAGACCAAAACGGTGACAAGCCCATTCTTCTTCGTACTCACACTTCTCCGATGCAAGCCCGTATTATGAACACTACTGAACCTCCAATACGCGTTGTGGTACCTGGTAGAGTTTTCAGATATGAAGCTACGGACGCTACACATGAATGGCATTTCCATCAGGTAGAAGGACTAGCTGTAGACCGAGGAATCTCTATGGCAAACCTTAAAGGCACTTTGTATGAATTTGCACGACTTCTTTTTGGAAATGAACGTAAAGTTCGTTTTCGTTGTGACTATTTTCCATTTGTTGAACCTGGCGTAGACATGTCTATAGATTGCTTTTCATGCAATAGCAAGGGCTGTCGCATATGCGGGAAAACTGGATGGATAGAAATAATGGGAGCAGGCATGGTGCACCCAAATGTCCTAGAAAGCGTTGGATACGATCCACTCGTCTACACGGGATTTGCATTTGGTATTGGAGTAGAACGAGTTGCTATGCTTAAACACAACATTGAAGATGTTCGTCTGTTTTATTCTAACGAACTCCCATTCTTAAAACAATTCTAAGAACCATTATAAAACCTAAAATTAATTTGAGAAGTTAAAGACCTGACTAATGAAAATTCCCTTGTCCTGGCTTAAGAAATATACCCCAGTAACGATAACTGCTGAAGATTTGGCTCACAGACTGACTATGGCAGGATCAGAAGTTTCCAAAATCACAGAAATCGGCAATGACTGGGATAGCAAAGCTATAGTAGTCGGTCGAATTATGAAGATAAACAGGCATCCTGATGCGGATCGGTTAACGTTGCCAGACGTAGACATAGGTAATAACGAAACAGTAACGGTTGTTTGTGGAGCTCCCAATTTAGCCACACATCAGAAAATAGCATTTGCTAGACAAGGTGCCCTACTTTTCAATCCTCGCTCAGGCAAAATGGAGCGACTTAAAAAAATAAAAATTCGAGGCATAACATCAGAAGGTATGATTTGCTCTCCTATGGAACTAGGATTAAGCGAAGATCATGAGGGGATCTTAGTTCTAGGAGACGATGCAACTGTAGGCATGCCATTAGTTGACTATTTAGGCGACAACATCTTAGACATTGATGTGACCCCTAACAGACCTGACTGTTTATCAGTTTTAGGGATCGCACGTGAGGCTGCCGCTCTTACCGGGGAGAATGTATCTGAGCCAGATTTAACATATCCAGAGAAAGGACCACCAATCGAAACTGAAGCTAAAATTATCATAAATGACTCGGATTTATGTCATCGATATACGGCAGGACTAATTAAAGGCGTGGAAATTGGCCCTTCTCCTCAATGGATTCAAGATGCACTAATCAAAACCGGGCATCGCCCAATCAACAATGTCGTAGACATAACAAATTATGTGATGTTGGAATATGGCCAACCATTACACGCCTTCGACTTTGATTACATAAACGATAAAACCATCACAGTTAGGGCCGCTCTACCAGGTGAAAAACTGGCAACTTTAGATGGCGAAGTTCGGACTTTAACCAGCTCTATGTTAGCCATAACAGACTCCTCAGGGCCCATTGGCCTAGCCGGAGTGATAGGTGGAACAAATAGTGAAATAAAACCAGGCACAACATCTATCCTGTTAGAGTCTGCCAATTTTAATCAGATCAACATCCGCCGCACGTCTAACACACTACGCTTAAATACTGAAGCATCCTACCGGTTTGAAAGAGGTATACGTAGCGAGTTAGCAGAGCGAGCTCTCAGGAGAGCCCTACAACTCATTCTCCAAATCGCTGGAGGAGAGGCAGCTCAAGGCATAATAGATCTGTATCCAGGACGCGAGCCTTCTCCAGTTGTTAAAATAAGACACAGACGCGTCAAACAAGTGCTTGGAATAGATTTGTCTCTGCCTAAAATAGAAAACGCGCTTAAAAAGTTGAGTTTTGAAAAAGCAATTCCGCCAGAAGGGACACAGAAAAACGAAGTTGTTGATACACTGTGGATAAGAATTCCTTATTGGCGCACTGACATAAAAATCGAGGATGACCTTGTAGAAGAATTAGCTCGGATAATAGGCTACGATGCTATACCAACTTCCATGCTGTCATCTCCAATACCACATCGTATATCGCAAGATATTCAGTTACTTAAAGACCGTATTAGAGATCATTTGGCTTCTTCTGGCATGCAGGAAATCATTTCATATCCATTAACGAACCTAGACATTCTCTCAAAGGTTGAGGCATTAAACATATATCCTGATCCAATAAAGATATCCAATCCCATGAGTAGTGAAATGACAGTTATGCGAACTAGTATGCGTGGAAGCATGCTTCAATCTTTAGCAACAAACTATTACATATCTTCAACTGAAGGTATAAAACTATTTGAGATTGGGCGTATTTATTTGCCAAAAACGACAAAAAGTGGAGGCGACCTACCACACGAAAAAGAAACTTTAATTGGTTTGTTACATGGGCCACGGCTTCCTGTATCGTGGCTATCCAATCAAAGCAATATGGATTTTTTTGATGCTAAAGGAATCCTTCAATCACTTTTTGAAGTCTTAAACATTCATATAGAATACGAATCTTCCGAGGACCCTATCCTGCACCCAGGCAAAACAGCTAAACTAAAACATAATGATATTTATATGGGAGTTATAGGTGAAGTCCACCCATCAATCCTAGAAAAGTTCGATTTGGCGATCAATTCAGTAGCGATTTTTGAAATAGATTTAGAATCTTTATGTGAAGTTTTTTCTCCCAACGTTCAGCGCTATCGTAGTTTCAGTAGATTCCCAGAATCACATCGAGACTTAGCTCTAATTGTTGACGAGACTATTGCTTCAGGTAAAATTCAGAACTCTATCAAAACCCATGAATTGGTCACACATGTCACTCTGTTCGATGTTTATTCTGGGAAAGAACTACCTACAGGTAAAAAGTCCCTTGCTTTTCGACTGACACTTCAATCACCTAACGGCACTTTAACATCCGAAGAAATTGATCAAGCCATAACAAATATCCTTGCTAATATTCGAAAAGATTTAGATGTGGAACTTAGAGTGTAGGCACTGAGCCAAATACAGGGTATACTCTCGAAGTATCATATGGTTTCGTTGACAATATACAATTGAACAATCCAAATCGATGATGTTAACCAAAAAAGCAGTTATTGACCAAAACTTTTAAAATCACTGGAGGAATCAATCAAGAAATGCCCAAAAGCCATAAGAAACAAAATTATAAACCGAAAACAGAAATTAACAGCGAAGAAACTCAAAACAAATATCTCTTGAACTTAACAAACACAACTTATAGCGACCGATCATTGAGTTTCATTGTGAACAACAGGCGATGTCATGAATGCCAAATAGACGAACCCAACTCCATTCTTCAAACATCAAACATCAAAATCATAAAACAGAGTGTACAACAAATATCTCGTCATTGCTCAAACGAAGTAGACTATCTAAACCCAAAGCCCACCTTGAAAGAAGCTATTATTAGGGCATTCTTGGCGACACGCAATAAGCCATCAACAGCTTCGGAAATTTGTCAATGGCTGATAAAGAAATGGAATTTTTCCGCCTTTCCACGAGATATATCACCCGAAACAATACAAAGATTCTTACACACTAAAGACTCAATGTTCACAAAACATGTGGGTAAAGAGAAAAGCTAACAGTCCGGAAATAACGGTGTGCTACCCAACAGGCCCCATAAGTCATCATTACAACGGATTTGACCCAATTCGCTACCTTCGTACATAACAAGAAAATAAGACTAGTTGATCAATAAGTTTTATACCCCTTGATCTTTAATCTTCCTTTTTTTGCCAGTTACCTGAACATCTTCCGAAATGAAAACACTCTCTACAGGAGACATCACTTGTTTGTCGTCTTTTCTTTTCTTAAGTTTCTTACTTTCTCTTTTGGGGAATCCTCCACGTGCCATTATTAAACTCCCTTACTACATCTCTAAAACTTGTTTTATGTACATGTCAATACATTCAAGTAATAATTCTATGTGAAGATATTCACTGTGTAAAGGCACCATTAGATATAGTCTAGCCATATTCTGCCTTGTGTTTCAAAGAACGGTTTGATTATAATTACCTGCAATTCGTAATTGTTCAATAGGTAAACAGAAAGGAGACCTAAAACATGGCGAAACCTCTTGCTTTCTTCAAAGGTAAAATGGTTCCCCTAGATGAAGCGAAAATAAGCGTAATGACACACGCATTGCATTACGGTACTGCCGTGTTTGAAGGAATTCGCGGCAATTGGAATCAAGGAGAAGGCAAGATGTTCGTATTCCGGATGGAAGAACATTACGAACGATTCATCAAAGGGTGCAAGATGATGCTTTTGGACATACCTTATAGCCTTGATGACTTGTGCCAGATAACAGTAGACCTTCTGAAGAATTCAGGATACAAGGAAGATATTTACGTAAGGCCATTAGCATACAAGAGCGCCGAGAAGGTTGCAAACCTTAAGCTTCAGGAACTTGAAAGTGACTTTACACTAGTAACTGTACCTTTTGGCTCCTACATGGAAACTGAAGGAGCAATAAAATGTTGCACTTCTTCCTGGCGAAGAATGGACGACACAATTATTCCACCAAGAGTGAAAATTTCAGGGCATTATGTAAACAGCATTCTTGCCAAAACAGAAGCAGTGCTTTCAGGATTTGACGAAGCTATTATGTTAACCCAAGCAGGAAATGTCTCCGAGGGCACTGGGGAAAATCTCTTCATGGTGACCGATGGGGTTATCACCACTCCACCGGTTGCTGAAAATAATCTTACGGGCATTACACGGGATACAGCAATTCACATCGCTAAAAAGGAATTTGGATTAGATACAGTGGAACGTAGTATAAGGCGCAGTGAGTTATATCTTGCAGATGAGGTTTTTTTGACTGGAACCGCAGCTCACATAACTCCCGTGGGGTCTTTAGACAACCGAATCATCGGCAAAGGTGCCACAGGACCAATCACTCAAATGATACGAGACTTTTATCTAGATGTTATTCGCGGCAACCAATCTGAATATTCAAATTGGTGCAACGGTATTCCAATAAAATAAGATGAACCTAAAACTGCATCTAACCCGCAGTCCTGAGTAACAACATCATAAATGATGTCTGCATTCGAATTTGACTATTTTATCTTTGTCACGGTTGCCAGTATGGGCGTATTGCAAATCGCAGCATCCAAAGGCAATTATATGGGACTGCTATTTTCGAAATCACCTATAGCCTCAAGGTTTTTGGGCACAACTACTATCG
>CAZSCD010000042.1:0-9800 GCA_964605345.1 uncultured Dehalococcoidia bacterium | reverse complement strand
ATCACAAGACGTTGATACTAGAGATCGATTAGAAAAATATGGAGGACATGGGTATTCATTCATTTTGAGGAATATTGTGCCCGCCATGCGTAACGGTGATTTCACTGAACAAAATATAGAAGATATCCTCGTAAATAATCCGCGAGACATCTTAACGTTTGAAAGTTGACAATTATCATCCAGTTGAGATGAATTCATCAATAATATAGGATGCGAAACTACTATGATTCCAAAACCAAGGAAAACTGAATTTACACAAAATACATCTGTTAACTCTGAAACTAACGTGTCGATTAGCATGCGAGACAACATTGTACTAAGAGCAGATATATTTAAACCGGCAGGCGATGGTCAGTTTCCAGTACTATTGTCGAGAATTCCTTATGGGAAACACAGGCCTCGTTACCACTCATTGTATATAGATCCTCAGCGAGCTGTAGCACGAGGATATGCAGTTGTTATACAAGATGTAAGAGGACGACATACATCAGATGGTGAATTTTATCCTTATCGGCATGAACCAAACGATGGATACGACACCGTAGAATGGTGTGCTCAACAAACCTGGTCTAATGGTGATGTAGGCATGTTCGGAATGTCGTATCACGGTGCTACTCAACTACTTGCAGCTACGACAGCCCCACCAGCCCTGAGAGCTATCGTACCTATGGTGACATCTGACAGTTATTTTGATAGTTGGACATATCTTGGTGGAGCGTTTCAGCTTTACTGGATTGGACAATGGTGTGCCCACCTATGTTTAGACACTTTTGATGAACTAACATCTAGCCAAAAAAAACAAGCTCTGGAATTAGAGAAAATACTTAAGAATCCTGAATATTTATCACAATATGCACCACTTTCCAAAATGCCAGCATTTAGAGAATTGGCTGATTATTACTATGACTGGCTTGACCACGATACTTACGACAATTATTGGAAAACATTATGCCCTAAAGAAAAATTTAACAACATAGAAGTACCGTGTCTGAATATCGGTGGATGGTACGACGGGTTTCTCAGAGGCACAGTGCGTTGTTATGAAGGAATACGTACTCAGGCTGCCACCAAGCTTGCGCGCGACCAACAACATCTGTTGATAGGTCCATGGATGCACGAAGCTTCACCCAATCCCTATGCTGGTCAAGAATATTTTGGTATTGGAGCTTCTGGTGATGCAATTGATCTTCAAGGAATGATGCTAGCCTGGTTTGATCAATGGCTAAAAGGTGAAGACAATGGTGTTAAAAATGACCCTAAAGTATATTATTTCCTTATGGGCAAAAACGAATGGCGAGCTTCAGATGAATGGCCTCCACGCGATATCGAACACACATCTTTTTACTTAAGTAGCAACGGCAACGCCAATTCTGCACATGGTAATGGCCTACTAACACTAAATCAGCCTGACGAAAACACACCTCCAGACACTTATATTAACCACCCTTCAAACCCAGTCCCAACTGTTGGAGGAGCACATCTCGATGGCATCCCAGGCATATTTGATACAGGCGTACAATCACAGGAAATAGTAGAATCCAGAGAGGATGTTTTAGTATATACATCTGATACACTCAATGAGGATTTAACTGTTGCAGGAAACGTGATTCTAAAAATGTACGCTATCACTTCAGCTACTGACACAGACTGGACAGCCAAATTATGCGATGTTAGAGAAAATGCTTCGTCAATCAATATATGTGAAGGAATACTTAGAGCAAGTTACAGAGATTCACTAGAGTTTCCTGAACCTGTAGAATCTGGAAAAGAATATGAATATGAATTGGATTTAGGCCCTACCGCAATAGTTTTTAAAAAAGGACACCGAATACGTCTGCAGATATCATCGACAAATTTTCCTGCTTATTCACGAAATTCAGGTACCAACATTGGTCATAACGATACAGATGAACTATCAGATGCCGTACAAAAAATACTTCACGATGCAACACATCCATCGCAACTTATATTGCCAGTTTTGTCACAATAAAAACATATAATAGCCAAAGAGGAAACCACAATGCACACAATACTAGTAGGCTGTGAATATTCTGGTACTAGCACTCTGTCATATCACATTACTAAATGGGCCAGAAGTACGATGGGAGGGCTTCATTGGTTTCATGATCACTGGAAAATACCACATGTTAACCATCCTCCATACGTGGGCAAAGAGGCTACCATTAAAGAACACGATGAAATGTTTGAAGCTTGGATTTCTGGAAATGGTGAAGATCCCAGTGAACTTGGTTTTACAGAAGATGAACAACAATTGTTTATGGCTTTAACGCCCAATCAAAAAGAAATGTTTCAACGCTATCACATGGAATATCATGTTGGCCCAGAATTTTACACTCTTCCTGACCATAATATTGTAGGTATGCACATTGATGAAGCTGTATATGCTGAACTTTACTATAAGTATGGAAACGATAAGGACGATATAAACCGAAAATTTCTGACTAAACACATTGAAGGAGAAATACTGAAACAAGCTCCTCACACTGTATTAGTTCTATTAAAATGTGACGCTAAGGTTATTAGGGATCGCATGCAAACAAAACCACATAAATATGGATTGTTACAAGATAAAGATGTTGAATTTGTTCTTGAAAGATTCGAAGAAGAATACGAACGTTCGCTAATAACAAACAAATTTATTATTGATACTAGCAAATCAACTCCTGAACAATGCTTAAAGGAATTCGTGTCAAAATTTGAGCCATATATCACGGACGCAGATCGTGTTAGAATCCTTGTTAATTCAGCAAAACAAAACAACAAATGGATCTAAAATAAATCCGATTTAGATTCGATGGAATCGGACGAGAATTATTCGAGCTCTATGAAAACTTTCAGAAATACTTCCGAAGATTTAGATGTTTTAATTGTAGGTACAGGATTTTCAGGTATCTACATGCTATATAATCTCCTCAAATCAGGCCTAAAGGTTCTAGCAGTTGACGAAGCATCAGGAGTAGGGGGCACATGGTATTGGAATAGATATCCAGGTGCTAGATGTGATGGAGAAAGTATGGAATATTCGTATTCTTTCTCTGAAGAACTTCAACAGGAATGGAAATGGGAAGATAGATATTCCTCACAATCACAAATCCTGGAATACATTAACTATGTTGCCGATAAATTCGATCTACGAAGATTCATACAATTCAATTCGAAAGTTCAATCCCTATATTATGATGAAACAACAAATGGATGGTTAATTACCACAGATTCCGAGCAAACATATTTTGCTCGTTACTGCATTATGGCAACAGGAACACTGTCATCAGTCAATAAACCTGGTTTTGAAGGACTAGACACATACAAAGGTGAGAGCTATCTCACAGGAAGATGGCCCAAACATGAAGTGGATTTCAAGAATAAAACTGTTGGTGTAATTGGTACAGGATCCTCTGGCGTACAAACGATACCCGTAATAGCCACACAAGCAAAACATCTCACTGTATTTCAAAGAACTCCTAATTACTCTGTTCCGGCTATGAATAGACCCTTAGGTGATGATGAAATTCGTAATATCAAAGAAAATTATTCCTACATACGTAAAAAGGCCAGAAATAGTGAAGCTGGTGTGGCGTATCCAGAAGATGGAACGCTAAAGGCATTAGAGGTTTCTAAAGATGAGCGAGATCATGAATTCCAAAAAAGATGGACTAGAGGTGGAGTTGATTTTATAGCATCTTTCGTCGATATCATGACAGATGAATCAGCTAATGATAGCGCTGCAGATTTCGTAAGATCCAAGATTCGAAATATAGTGGATGACGAGAAAATTGCTGAATTACTAACGCCACAAGACATCATAGGATGTAAACGTCTGTGTGCAGATACTGATTATTACGCTACGTATAACAGAGAAAATGTTGCATTAATCGACTTGAGTTCCACTCCCATTCTACGATTCGTAGAAAATGGTATACAAACATCAAAAGAAACGTTCGAATTAGATGCGGTTGTTTTCGCAATGGGGTTTGACGCAATGACAGGCGCTTTACTTGGAATAGATATCAAAGGTAAATCAGGCATGTCACTCAAAGACAAGTGGGTTAATGGCCCCAGAAATTATCTGGGAATATCGGTTGCTGGATTCCCCAATATGTTTACAATTACTGGCCCTGGCAGTCCATCGGTTTTAACCAACATGATGACTGCAATTGAACAACATATTGAATGGGTTACAGATTGCATTACGTTCATGGAATCATCAGGCAAAAAAGAAATAGAAGCGTCTTTGGACGCAGAAAAATCATGGATGGATCACGTAGAAGAAGTAGCTCTAACAACACTTAATTATGGATGTAACTCTTGGTATCTGGGTGCAAATATACCTGGGAAAAACCGCATATTCATGCCTTATGCTGGTGGTATACCCGCGTACACACAGAAATGCCAAGATGTAGCTTCCTCAGGGTATAGTGGATTTAACTTAACTTAAGCAACCTAATCCTGTACACAATCAGCTTTTACTCGGCTCGTTCAAAAATCGCCGCCAATCCCTGTCCCCCACCAACACACATGGTTTCTAAACCAAAGCGAACTTCACGTCGTTTCATTTCATGTAACATAGTTGCTAGTATACGAGCACCTGTGGCAGCAATCGGGTGTCCAAGTGATATGCCCGATCCATTTACATTAACAATATCTTCGTTTGGAAGTTCCCATTCTTGCAACACTGCCAAGACTTGAGCAGAGAAAGCTTCATTAATCTCTATGAGATCTATATCCTTCCAAGCAAGTCCGGTTTTTTCAAAAAGTTTCTCTACAGCCGGTACTGGACCAATACCCATACATGCAGGATGAACTCCCGATGTTGCCCATCCTTTAAGGTATGCCATTGGCTGCAATGAAAGTTCCTCAAGTTTATCTGCTGCAACCACCAAACAAACAGACGCAGCATCATTTTGGCTGCTTGCATTACCAGCCGTAACCGTTCCGTTTTCTATAACAGGACGTAATTTAGCAAGCTTATCCATAGAGGTATCGCTTCTTGGCCCTTCATCGGTGTCAAATGTAATTGAATTTCCTTTACGTTGTGGAATTAAAACAGGAACTATCTCTTGATTAAATTTACCTTGTTCTATAGCAGTGACCGCTTTTTTGTGACTATGTAAAGCAAATTCGTCTTGTCTTTCTCTAGTTATATTATGTGATTTAGCCAAGTTTTCAGCAGTCTCCAACATTCCTGAAATTCTTCCAAACCGATCGGTTGGAGACATAGTCTCACGTGCACGTTCAAGTCTGTCATGGAGTGTCATCGATCCAAATCTACCACCCCACCGAGTTCCTGTCGTATAGTACTCCACGTTGCTCATGCTCTCTACTCCTCCCGCAATCACTACATCCGCATTCTCTGTTTGAATAAGCATGCATGCGTTAAGTATTGCCTGCAACCCCGATGAACATCGTCTATCTATCTGATAGCCAGGTACTTCTATTGGCAAACCTGCTTTAAGTGCACTAAGCCTACCTATGGCAGGAGCTTCTCCACTCGGATATCCGTTACCCAATATCACTTCGTCAATAAGTTCACCATCAATAGAATTACGATTAATTATTTCCTTGATAACAATCGATCCTAGTTCAGCAGCAGACACATTACGCAAACTTCCTCCAAATTTGCCGACTGGGGTACGTAGAGGACTTACTATCGCAACTTTACGCATGATAAATGATCCTTCCTAAAATCTATTTCCATAAAATATAAAATGCCAGAAAAATATATTAACATTTCACTTTAGACTCATATTATACGAGTTTGTAATAGGTGTTTTCATCATACAACACTGCTACAATGACCTTCGAGACACTCCAGTTTTGTAAAATCTAACCCAAACCTAAGACATATTTCCTGTTAGAGAATTCAATGAAAGAAGTATTAGTTGCAACGTTTACCAACGAAATGGAAGCAAGGCTTGTAGCATCTAGGTTATTAGACAACGGTATCTATTCAGTCGTGAAACCTCAAGGTGCGGGGTCAGCTCTTGCTGGCACTCCATCATTTATGCCTCATTCTGTATATGTACTGGAACAACATATACAACTATCTAAGGATATATTGAATGACACAAACTAGTTCTAAAAACAACGAGAACTAAGCATGCAAATAAACATTGGTGTATAGGGGTTTTATATGTCAACTAAATCGGTGAA
This sequence comes from uncultured Dehalococcoidia bacterium, assembly GCA_964605345.1. Classification (GTDB taxonomy): domain Bacteria; phylum Chloroflexota; class Dehalococcoidia; order Lucifugimonadales; family CAZSCD01; genus CAZSCD01. The sequence goes on along the minus strand of CAZSCD010000042.1, from coordinate 3,629 downwards.
TGTTAATACTGGAAAAGTAATGACAGTCAAAGGACCCATAGATCCATCTGATCTTGGAGTTACCCTTATGCATGAACACCTCTTTTGGAACGAAACTTTCAAAAGTCCAAATCGATTCACTCCAGCAACTGAATCAGCACATTGGTCGGAGAAATTAACTTTAGAAAATCTTCATTTAGAAATGAAAAAGGAAGGTTCGATAAGTAATGCTGGATATATTCAAGATGTGGCGTCGTCTATTACAGAAGCTAATGAATTTAAAAACTGGGGCGGTTCGACAATTGTAGATGTAACCAATATCGGCAGACCAAGAGACCCAAGAGGCCTATTGAGTATATCTAATTCGACTGGATTAAACATTGTCATGGGCTGCAGTTGGTATCAACCACGTGACCCTGCAAATAACATAGCCAATAGAACGCTCGAGGAATTGACAAACGACATCGTTCATGAAATTACAGTTGGTGTTCATAATACAAATATTCGTGCTGGAATAATTGGTGAAGTTGGAATACGAGACAACTTCGAGGCCACGGAAGTAAAAGTAATGAAAGCGTCTGCTCGTGCTAGCCGTGCAACAGGTGCTGCCATCTCTTTGCATTGGGGTGGCCTGGGCCGTGAGAAATTCGAAATTATTGAAATAATAGGTAACGAAGGGGCTGATTTAACACGGACTATTTTTGGGCACAGCGACCTTATAGCTCACGACCTACCTTTCGTTTTGGAACTTTTACAGCATGGAGTTTATATACAATTTGATCTCCTAGGAAGACGTTCCGTACCTCTGACATATGAACCAACCAATACAGAAGATCCATGGAGCGAATACATAACCTTCAGTGGCGCCGCAGTCATAGCTAGAACTATTATTTCATTGATAAAGGCTGGTTATGCAAACAGGATTCTGATTTCCCAGGATGTCGCGGCAAAAAAACATCTAAAGCAATACGGTGGAGCAGGTTATTCTTTTATATCTGAAACTTTTTTACCTAATCTAAGAAAATTAGGGGCAGATGAACAACAGATTAACCAGATAGTAGTCGAGAATCCAAAACGAGTATTAACATTAGCTAAGATTACTTAATCTCAAATATGGTGCCCCTGCCGAGACTCGAACTCGGGCACACGGTTTAGGAAACCGTTGCTCTATCCGCCTGAGCTACAGGGGCATAAATCTATACAGTACCTTATTATACCTAATATCATGTAAAAGAGGTGAATCATGAATAACGAAAATGAAGACCATGTAGTATCAAACATTGGAGAAGTACAATCGTATAAGGTTGATATAGATCAAAAGACCATTGATAAGTGGATGGCAGAAGAAGGACACGCAAAACATATACAGGAAAAACGAGTGCCATATGAGGCCTGGCGTAGTTGTTTTAAGCATTTTGATGGGGCCATATATTTAGCTGATAGAACCAAAAGTGTCGATGGTGGCAAAAGTATCGTTAAGCACGATATTGCAGGTCTGGATAATTTAACTACACATCAATTTATTGGAATTCCCACTCCAGATAAAATAGACGACAGGATGCCTCCTGGGCCTGGCGGATTCGTACTATCACGTACAGGATTATTTCTTGGTTTAGATTACAGAATGTACATGGACTCACCAGGTGTTTATCGGGTGAGGTCGTGGCGTTCTACAGACAATCTAAAAACCATAGAGGAGGGTACAGCTATTGTAAATGTACCTGGTGGACCACGAAGAGATAGAGAACCCAGTGAATGGTACGGTTTGTATGTATGGCGAGACGTTGTTGAAATGCCAGATGGCAGCTTATTAGCTAGCGCACATGGCAATTTTGAAGAGGATGCTATTGAACCGTCTTCTGGTCCTGGTCAAGCCGAGACACACTATTTGTGTAGGACATTTGTAATTACATCAAAGGATGATGGGAAGACATGGGATTATCTTTCTACCGTAGCGATTCCTCGTGTAGAAGACCCCGTAGATGAGGGATTTGGAGAACCTACTATGGTTCTATTAGATAACGGCCAGCTTCTATGTATAATGCGTACTGGGCACCACAGACCTTTGTATGCTTGTTGGAGTTCAGACCAGGGCAAAACATGGACAGATCCCATTTATACTGGATTGGAACGTGGAGCTTCTCCTCATCTAATAAAATTATCAGACGGACGAGTAGCTGTAATTTATGGTATTAGATTTCCTGCAGGATGGTCGAGTATTACTCCAGGTGGTGATCATGGCAAATGGTATTGGCCTGGCTCAGGAATAGTTAAATTGGCTATCAGTTCAGATGGTACGGGCAAAGATTGGGAAGTAACTACAATAGGACATGAGATGGGTTCTGTGTATCCCACGATGTTTGAAGTGGAACCGAACGTATTATTTTGCCAGGTTGATGGATGGTATTGGAGAGTAACTCTTACACCCAAAGAATAACTTGTCTCACAAATTAACCTGCAGTTAATGACTACTCCTAGTATTAGAATCCCATACGTCTTCAGGCAGAATTAAATCTTCTGTTCTTAAACAACCTCATGTGAGAATCAAAGGCCTAGATCGCTCAACAATTCACCGAACTCACTGACAAGAATGTCAACGGTCTCAGCTACTGGAGGCTCCGAGATATTGTAGCCCTTCACGGCCGCATCTACCGCCTGATGTTTAGTCATTTCACCATGCGTAACTACCTCAGCTGTGGGCCAGTACGCCAAAGTCCCATTGCAATAACCGGCAAACATGGTGTGATTGGCTTTAGAGAGTTCCTTAACGCCTAAACCGATTTCTACAAAGGGTTCACCTGGCATACCTACCAATACGAAATCATTGATCCGGTAGCCCACAATCTCGAATGTCAGTATTTCATGTGTCAGTCCTGATTTGATCTTTTCCACCACGTTCTCAGCCCAATCATTAACAAACCGTGCGGGATCAATTACCGATTTTGAAGCTTGGTCCGCTTCTAGTTTCCGGATGTGGTCGCTGGTTTCAGTTAGATATGTTTCGGCTTTTTCCAACGTAGGCAGAGATTGTAATGGTACCTCAACCAACCGCGCGGCTGCTTTCATGATCTGGTGGGTCGGTTCGTTTCGAAACTCTTTGTGATACAAAGCTAAGCCAGAAAGTGAATCCTTAACCTCTCTCACTACATCATGAGGTCGTGTTTCAATATCGAAAAAGACTTTGGCCGCTTCGCAGCCAATGATACCACCGGTGCGTTCTACCTCTCCCCAGTCATCTTGTAAGAACGATAGCGTGGCTTGGTTACCAGCCGCGCCCGTCAAGTACAAGCACGTTGCACCCGTTATTTGTTCGATGATTCTACGCACCACTCCAGGAAAGTCTGGGCTAAGAAGTCCGTGTTTCCAACCCATCACCACAGGGTGGGCCGCATAACCGGTAATCACTGCTATAGGGTTTCCATCAAGATCATCCACACGTAACACGTCGACAGTGTGGTCTGTCTGGCCATCTGGATTCCGTCCGATCAAAATGCGGCCATCTTCATTTAGTTCCTCTCGGTTAATGGCAACCTTTGCTTGCCCACGCCCGGAAGCTACTCGGGCGGGTTGTGCTCTATTATCAGCCAAGACGGCTATTCCACATAGCTGGTTCACCAAATTGTCGATATACGCATTTGACGCTTCAACTA
>CAZSCD010000041.1:0-8741 GCA_964605345.1 uncultured Dehalococcoidia bacterium | reverse complement strand
GAACTTCCACCCAGCCCAATATTATTTCTTCAGATTCTGAATGGGCATCATGTCCTTCTTCCGAATGGGCATCATGTCCTTCTTCCGAATGAACATCATTCTGTCCGGCTGTATGGAAGGCTATTGGAAACTTACCAGTCGCATTCCATGGAATCGTCAAAAGGGATTCCTCATTGGACATAATATCCACTTTCAAATCGTATCCATGTATATGCAGAACACCTCGTTCATCACTAACTATATGCAAAATGCCTGTATCTTGATGTTTGACTTTGATGATAGATGAATCGAAATTGATCGTTCTGTTTTCTATTGATATATCGATGTTTACTTCTATTGGCAAATCTGCTTCAGAACACGACACCGTAAACAGCAAAATAAGTCCAACTACATAGGTCATTGATTTTTTTTGAGCTATCTTACACATTTTCTGTTACTTGTCTTCCTCTTTTTTGAATTTCTGCTTCACCAAGGGTAAAATCCCCAACATTAAAAGGGCAAAAAACATCGTCACTGTTACCCATGTAAATATATCTCCAAAGATATTTTTAGGCAATACTTGAACCAAAAATTGAGTCGAGGCTTCACCTAACTGACTGTTTACTGAAACAGTGAATTCCCAGGTTCCCTCTTGTGATAGATATACGTTTGTTTCATAAAATATGGGTGAGTCGATGTTATTTAAGGCAGTTAATGGCCCTATCGTATCCAATCCTTCTTTTGGCCCAAGCGCAACAACTGTAATATCGGCATCCAGAACAGGGTTGCCAGTCTCAATATCCTTAAGTGTTATTACTACATGCACAGCTCCTGCAACGAGTCTCTCTGGTATCGTTCCGAATGATATTTCATATGGCTCGGCAGTTTTTTTTATTGTTTCCCCAATACGTCCATTGGCGTAAGCAGTCAAACTTTGGGTTAATGTTATCCATATCAAAAAAAACACTAATCCCCTAACGGCACTAGATCTGTAAACTACGCTAAGCGTAGGTTTCATTTCGCAGGATTCCTCCTCTCTGGCACTTCAATCTTATAGTTAGATTGACCACTCAAACATTTCACAGGCTCACTCCAGTAGCCTTTGCAACGGTTTCCATGTCTTTGTCTCCTCTACCACTCAGACCGAGCAAAATGATCTGATTACTCGGCAAGGTTGGAGCTAGTTTCGAAACATAATAAACAGCATGGGCCGGCTCGAGGGCTGGTATTATGCCTTCAGAACGACAGAGTATTTCAAGTCCCTCTAGAGCCTCCGCGTCAGACACGCTCACGTAGGACGCACGATTGTTGTCTTTTAAAAAACTGTGTTCTGGCCCAACACTGGGATAATCAAGTCCTGCAGAAATACTGTGTGTTTCTTTAATTTGGCCATCTTGATCCTGAAGTAGATACGACATGCTTCCATGTAGGACTCCTACTTCTCCTGCCACCAATGTTGCTGCATGTTCATTCGTTTCGATCCCCTTGCCTCCGGCTTCGACACCCACCAGATTTACTTGTGAATCTGGAATAAACTCGTAGAAAAGCCCTATGGCATTACTCCCTCCGCCTACACATGCCACAGCGTAATCAGGCAGACTTCCAGTTACAGTCAGTAATTGATCACGAGCTTCTTTTCCAATAATTGTCTGGAAATCTCGAACCATCGCAGGATATGGATGCGGGCCCACGACACTACCAATTATGTAGTGCGTCGTTTCCACGTTTGTAACCCAGTCACGAATAGTTTCGTTGATTGCATCTTTCAGTGTACGACTTCCCGATTTAACTGATCGTACATCTGCGCCTAAAAGCCTCATACGGAACACATTAAGGGCTTGTCTTTTTATATCTTCTTCTCCCATGTATACGATGCATTCTTGATTTAACAAAGCGCATACTGTAGCAGTAGCAACGCCATGTTGGCCCGCACCAGTTTCAGCAATTATCCGTGACTTTCCCATTTTTTTAGCCAAAAGAGCTTGTCCAATAGCATTATTGATTTTGTGTGCACCTGTATGGTTTAAATCCTCTCTTTTCAAATAAACACGTGCACCACCTAAAGTTTTCGTTAAATTCTCTGCATAATAAAGAGACGTTGGGCGCCCTCCATAATTTCGTAACAGATCTCTCAAATCGGAATTGAATTTTTCGTCTATCTTGGCTTCGCAATACGCAACTTCAAGCTCATCCAATGTGCTCATAAGTGTTTCTGGAACAAAACGGCCCCCATATGGTCCAAAATGTCCCGTTTCATCAGGTAAAGTATGAGTACTTTTCATATTGCCCTCTCATATGATTTTGCAAAATTATATGTTTTCAGATTGCGTTGACCTGACCCAAGTAACAGTCTAAAATCCACTTAAGTACCTTAAGTGGAGCCTTAAACTTGTGCCTATATATGAATATTCGTGCTTGTCATGTGAATGTAGATTCGAATCCCTAGTATCTTTGAGCAGTGAAGGAGTCGACACTTTTTGCCCAAAGTGCGGCAGTGAAACGAAACGAGAGGTTTCTTTATTTGCGCCTATTTCACGTGGTTTGGATATGGCTCCAGAATCTGGTTCTCTTTCTGGAACAGGGTGTGGTGGTTGTGGCCCAAGTGGTTGCGGATGTTCAATGTAATAAACTTCGGTCATATCCGTCACGTCTCTCCTGTCATGTGGTTGTATTTTTGGCTAGCCTTTTTAGGGTGATTAAAGCTATCAAGGCCACTAAGCCTGCCTCTACAATGGTCGCTATCCCAATCCAAAGAGTTGCGTCAAAGAAGAATCCCTCTGGAAACATTCGAATCAAATAATCTGTTCGTGGATCCAGTATCCAAAGGTCATTACTAAAGCTTACCACATGAAAGGCAGTAAATAGATTGCTAAACCCTACGAATGATATCAGTCCTACAAACACAACTAACCCAAACGTCACAAATCCTCCAATGGCACTACATTTAGCCAGTATTGGCAAGAATTTCCTCTTACAGAGTAGTAATCCCGTTAGTGAAAAAAATATCAGGTATATACCTGATATTTCCTGGATCCTATATACTAACTTCATCAATGATTTAACATCTTTCATGTGTAAGACTTCTCGTTCGTTAAACAGGTTAAGGACACTTACTCCATTTTTCACAACACTAATGGATATATACTCATCAGTACCATTAAAATAATCTCTAATCTGTTGCGCTGCTGACATAAGTTCGTCATGTTCTATGCCTGTATTAGTTTGGATATCATACTTCTCAAAACCATAGCTATAAAGCAAAGAAGCGTTGGTTACAAAACGGACATTTGTAGCCACAAGAAACCCCAACAGCGCGAAGACAAAAAGAATAATAGTAAATAATCTTAAAATTCTCATTTTTAACAAATTTAACAAAATATTATGTTTGCCTTTTTAACCTTGTCAATCAATGATCTGAATAACTATAATTCTGGTAGCCATGGATATACATAATACTAGTTATTACCCTAACACATATGAAGGGCTTCTTCAGCTATTAGGAAGACTGCGAGGTGCCGATGGGTGCCCGTGGGACCAAGAACAAACTCGATCTTCAATGAAATCACTTTTTTTAGAAGAGTGTTATGAACTAATCGAAGCTATCGAGGAAAACGACATCCATAAGATAGTAGAGGAATTGGGTGACGTTCTATTTCATATACTTTTCCAAATCCAAATAGGTGAAGAATCTGAAGAATTCACTCAAGGCTTAGTTTTTTCTTCTTTGATTAATAAACTCGTCCGCCGACATCCACACGTTTTTGGAGACAGCAAGGTCTCAGATTCTAAATCAGTAAAGGCCCAGTGGGCCTCTATAAAGAGGAAGGAAGGACTAGAACACGATAAATCGATTCTCGATGGAGTTCCAAAGCAGATGCCAGCGTTATCTTACGCTGAATCCATACAAACCCGTGCACTCTCCGCAGGATTGGGTGAAATAAGAGATGAGGATATTTCTAGCAATTTATACGAGCGGTTAGTTCATGCACGAGACTCCGGCACACAAGAAGATTGGGATGCAACACTAGGTGATTTTCTATTCTCCCTGGTATACACAAGCCGTAAAAGGAAATCCGACGCCGAAACATCGCTACGTCAAGCGAATTCTCGCTTTTACCAGAGATTCGTCAAGTTAGAAGAACTTCTCCAAAAAGGCAACTTGAATCTGTCAGAACTTTCTATAGAAGAGAAAAGGGAACTTTGGATTAAGGCAAAATTTCTCGTGGAATGACGGCCGTGTATCCAATCAAAATTAGGAGAGTTTATCTATGAACGAATCTTCGCATACAGCAACCATAAACCGAGTTGCGAGTTTCGCTATCAGTTTGGCTACGCAAGCTGGTAAAATTTTAACGCATCAGTTCGATGAACCCTTAGACGTTGAGTACAAAGACTCCAAAAATCTAGATCCTGTTACATCTGTCGACAAAAACTGTCAGAAGTTTTTAAACGAGTCCATCCAGAAACAATTTCCAGACCACAGCATACTTGGCGAAGAAGATGACGATGATGATCGAGTTGCTCACGATTTCGTCTGGGTAATAGATCCTCTAGATGGAACAAAAAATTATCTGAATGGCGTCCCTACATACGCTTGTTCAATAGGAGTTCTATATCGGGGAGTGCCCATCGCTGGATCTATATTCTTGCCCTGGCCCTGTAGTAATGGAGGCATAGTTCTGCACGCCTGTCGCGATAAAGGAGCTTTCATTGGGAACAATCTCCTTTCGAAAACTACACACAAAAGTCGCGAGCTTAGCTCTTTAGTGGGTATGCCTGGTTTTTATGCTAACAATCGCGCCCTAGCCAAACGTATCCTGTCTACCTCAGACGATATCAGGGTTACCGGAAGCATCGCTTACGAATTTGCGATGACAGCCAAGGGTGTTTTTAAATGTTCTTATATTCCCGCACCTCGTCTTTGGGATGTTGTTGCAGGAACGTTACTTGTCCGTGAAGCTGGTGGGGCCACCATGATAGGCCATAAATCTAGATTAAAATGGCCATTTCTTAATTCTACACAATGGGGACCAATAGAAGCATTAGTTCCTGAATGGGATAAAAGAGAAACGACTTTAAAAGAACTCCGCCAATGGTCTAAACCTATGGTAGTAGGAGAGTTTGAGGCCGTAAAATACATTACAGTGAAACTGGGAGAACGCTCCTCATTTTAATGCGAATTTATCAATCTTCACAAAGCACGGATATATAAAGGAAGATGAATGCCACTCGAAAACATTGTCGTGCGAGGCGCACGCGAGCACAATTTAAAAGACATTGATGTCACAATTCCTCGCAACAAACTAGTCGTTATAACCGGTGTATCAGGATCTGGGAAAAGCTCGTTGGCCTTTGACACTATATATGCAGAAGGGCAACGTCGTTACGTCGAATCTTTATCAGCATATGCTCGTCAATTTCTAGGACGCATGGACAAACCCGAAGTGGATTACATTGAAGGTCTCTCTCCCGCCATTTCCATTGATCAAAAAGGAGTCTCTCACAACCCCAGATCAACTGTTGGAACCGTCACAGAAATTTATGACTATCTCAGATTGTTGTTTGCCAGAATAGGGCGACCGCATTGCCATAAGTGTGGCCGCCCTATTAATAGGCAAACAGTCCAGCAAATAGTTGATGCAGTGAATAATTTACCAAAAGGCAAGAGAATCCAAATCTTGGCGCCCATGATTAGACGTCGCAAGGGGGAACACAAAGAAGTTTTTGATGCTGCTAGAAAGGCTGGTTTTGTACGAGTACGCGTAGACCAAGGCATCTTAGACCTTTCAGAATCTATTAGCCTGGACAAGAAAAAATGGCACACTATAGAAGTTGTGGTTGACCGACTAATTGTTGGAGATAGCACTGATCCAGTCCGTGTCGCAGACTCAGTTGAAACAGCCCTAACAATGGCTAACGGATCAGTACTAATATCAGTAGTGGACGGGGACGAACTTCTCTTTTCTGAACAATTCGCATGTGTAAACTGCAACATCAGCCTTGGAGAACTAGAACCACGCACATTTAGTTTCAACAACCCTCATGGCGCGTGTTCTGTCTGTACCGGCCTTGGTTACAAGTTGGAGGTAGACCCAGACCTAGTGATCCCTGACAAAGAACTTACCCTAGAAGAAGGAGCCATTCAACCATGGTCGCGCGCCAGGTCGTTCAGTCCGTGGTTTTCTAGTTTATTAAGCTCTATAGCCACCACGTATGAATTCTCAATCAGCGAACCAATAAGAAAGTTAAAAAGCGAACACTTGGATCTCATCCTCTACGGCAATAAAGGACAATCCATCCGCATGCAACATGTCACTCGAAAGGGCAAACTTCATGAATGGAATACTTCGTTTGAAGGTGTGGTTAATAACCTAGAACGGCGCTATCGAGAAACAACTTCTGATCATGCTCGTTCAGAAATAGAACGATATATGACGTCTCGTCCATGTCATGCATGTGCCGGCTTCCGACTTAGGCCAGAAGCCCTGGCAGTCACAGTTTGCAACTTAAACATTATAGATATCACCAATAAATCGATTGCTCAAGTCATCGAATGGCTTGAATCAATTACCACAAAAGGAACTAAGAAAAGGTCTTCTGATTCGGCTTTGGCTCTATCTGCCAGAGAAAAAACAATTGCTTCTCAAATACTTAAAGAAATAGAAGCCAGGGCCCGTTTCCTATTAAACATTGGGCTAGATTATCTTACATTGTCTCGCCGAGCAGCTACATTGAGCGGCGGCGAATCACAACGCATCAGACTAGCCACTCAGATAGGATCCGGTCTAATGGGAGTTTTATACGTTTGTGACGAACCGAGCATCGGACTACATCCGGCGGATGACCATCGACTCATCAAGACCTTAAAGAATTTGCGAGACCTCGGAAATACCATCTTGATTGTTGAACACGATGAAGCCATCATGCGTGCAGCTGACCATATCGTGGACCTAGGGCCTGGCGCAGGTGAACATGGTGGCCATGTTGTTGCATCAGGTCCAATTACTTCAATAATCGACACTCCTGAATCTCTAACTGGGCAATACTTGGGGTTAAGTCGGCAAATAGAAGTTCCAACGTCAAGACGTAAAAGAGACGGGCAATACTTAACGATTAAAGGAGCTCGTCAAAACAATTTGAAAAACATAGACGTAAAAATACCTCTCGGGCTTTTCGTTTGTATCACAGGAGTTTCTGGTTCTGGCAAGAGCACTCTAATATATGAAATTCTTTACAAAAAACTCGCACAACATTTCCACAAGTCAAAGGATCGTCCAGGAGAATGTGAATCAATAGAAGGAATAGAAAACATAGATAAAATTGTTAACATTGACCAATCACCTATAGGACGTACGCCTCGTAGTAACCCAGCTACTTACACGGGAGCTTTCACGCCTATACGGGAGCTTTTTTCAAGCATACCAGAAGCTAGAATTCGAGGTTATAAGCCAGGTCGGTTTTCGTTCAATGTTAAAGGAGGGCGCTGTGAGGCGTGTTCTGGAGACGGGCACATCAAGATTGAGATGCACTTTCTTCCAGATGTAACTGTTCCATGCGAGATATGTTTAGGAAAGCGATATAATAGGGAGGCCCTCGAGATAGAATTTAAAGGCAAGAATATAGCTGACGTACTTAACATGACCGTGTCGGAAGCACTGGATTTCTTTTCGAATATTCCCAGAATACGAAACAAGCTACAGACAATGTTTGATGTTGGACTCGGTTACATTAGATTGGGGCAGCCTGCTACACAGATCAGTGGAGGTGAAGCACAGAGAGTTAAATTATCCACAGAGTTATCCAAGCGTTCCACTGGAAAAACTCTGTACATACTGGATGAGCCTACAACCGGCTTGGCTTTTGAAGACTGCGCCAATTTACTGACTGTACTGCATAGGTTAACAGATGCGGGTAATACGGTCATATTAATTGAACATCACTTAGACTTAATTAAAAACACTGATTGGATTATCGACCTCGGGCCAGGCGCAGGAGATAAAGGCGGTGATGTTGTTGCAAAAGGGACTCCGGAACAATTAGTAAAGGCGCCTAAATCTCATACTGGACATTATTTAAAAACTCATTTGGGACGTAGAAAATAGCCTCGCAGCAATTCTCATTAATCACTGAACTTTTGATGTTCTGCATTACACATTTTAAGCAATAGCTTTACTCATCATTGATTTAAATTATATACTTTTGGCTAGCAATACACGTACCAAGAAGAAGGCATCAGGAGAAAATACCATAGACGAATTTCATTTAAAATCTCTTTTAAAGCTCTTCAAAAATGACGAGATCAGTACAGATGAATTGATCGATCAACTCCGCAACTTGCCCTTTCATGATTTAGATTTTGCCAAAATTGACCACCATCGATCAATTCGCAGAGGATTCCCAGAAGTCATTCTTGGAGAAGGTAAATCAGCAGAACATGTAGCCTCCATTGCTGAAGTTATATTGGAAAATTCTCAGCGCTTACTTATCACAAGGGCCACTACTGAAATGTTTTCATACGTACACAAAAACATCCCTGATTCAACCTTCAATGAAACATCACAGACGATTACAGTAAATCGACAAAAGAGAGTCAAGAAGATCCCCGGAGTACTAGTCGTGAGTGCTGGCACTTCTGATATACGCGTTGCATCTGAGGCTATTGTCACTGCAGAATTAATGAATTGCGAAGTAAGACACATATTCGATGTTGGGGTGTCTGGTATCCAAAGGATCCTTTCCCATTTAACGGAACTACAGGAAGC
>CAZSCD010000040.1:0-2891 GCA_964605345.1 uncultured Dehalococcoidia bacterium | reverse complement strand
TTACCGTCAGCAATAATCTGTTCGCACAGCACAACACATTCATCGCAAATGAAGACTCGATCAGGCCCAGCTATTAATCGCTTCACTTGAGATTGAGCGTTATTGCAAAAAGAACACTGATAATCTGCATGACTATCCATTAAAAATCCACCTATACACGTTTTACTAAAACAGAGAATTTGCGATTTAGTTTCCAGATTGCTGTGTAGCTAGAATATCATCTATTAATCCATACTCCTGAGCTTGTTCTGGGTTTAAATAGTAATCTCTATCCGAATCTCGTGCTATTTTTTCATAAGGTTGACCAGTATGGTGTGAAATTATTTGACGTATTTTATCCTGCATTCTAAGGATTTCTCTGGCAGCGATTTCGATATCCGACGCTTGTCCTTGGGCTCCTCCCATCGCTTGATGCATATGTATAGTCGAATTAGGCAACGCATACCGTTTTCCATGAGTACCAGCACCCAACAATACAGTAGCCATGCTAGCCGCGAGTCCAACACATATGGTTGAAACATCTGGCCTTATCAATCTCACAGTATCATAAATTGCAAGCCCTGCACTGATAACACCTCCGGGAGAATTTATATACAAGCTTATATCTCTTTCTGGATCTTCTCTATCAAGATATAAAAGTTGTGCGATTACATTATTTGCCACGTGATCGACAATAGGTGTTCCCAAAAAAATAATACGCTCTTTGAGAAGAAGGGAATATATATCGTACGACCTTTCCCCTCTCGCACCACCTTCAACCACCATAGGGATCAAAGATTTAGGTTCATTTATCATCCGAACTTCCTTTTTTGGTTTTTGGTTTTTGCCTTTTGCGCCCACTGTTTTCTGATTTAAGTTTTCCGACTTTTTTCTTGGATTTAGACTTGGAGACAGGTTCTCTTTTCGCAATAGACACCAGGCGATCTATAACTTTCTCAGCCAGTAACATGCGTCGAACTGAACTTTTCATTTCATCTGTAGAAGTTTGTTTAGTAATCGGTTGCTTCGATTCAGCCAATACCGACTGGATTTTTTCATCAACTTCTTCATCAGAAGCTTCTATATTCTCTAATTCGGTCAATTTCGAAAGAGCAAAGGTGCGGTTCAGTCTATTTACTGCCTCATCACGTAACTCATCTCTCATTTCTAATTCTGTTTTCCCTATTGATCTCAAATAATCATCTAGACGCACGTTAAATCTACTTAAAGCCTTTGTTCTCTCGTCTTCCATATGTTTTATTTCATGTTCAATTATTAACGGCGGCAATTCGATAGATGCAATATCTAAAAGAGCATCAATAACAGACTCTCTATGTCGTTGAATCGATCTGTTTTCAGCTTCTTTTTTGAGATCAGATTCTAATTTGCTACGCAAATCTTCTAGGTTTTTATAGTCACCATCTATGCTCTTAGCAAACTCATTATCCAAATCTGGCAATATACGTTCCTTGGTTTCACTCACAATTACTGAAAAGTGTGCCTTGCCATCTGTGACATCTGTGCCTTGATAACCTTCTGGAATATCCATGTCGAAATCTTTTGATTCAGTTTGTGTCAAACCTTCCAGATGTTGTGAAAATCCTGGTAACGGCCTCGAATCATTTACGTCTAGAACGAACGTAGCATTTTTTTCGTCTATTACGGTTTTGTCGCCAATCTTGCCAATTACCTCTACCGTAACCATGTCTCCCATTTGAAGAGGCCTGTCCACAGGCTCCCACGTAGAAGTGTTATACCGTAATTGTTCGAGTTGGGTTTGCACATCTTCATCAGTAATTTCATCAAATTCTTGTGCAATCCGAATATTTTCGTATGAACCAAATTTAATGTCCGGTATTAATGGGACAACAGCTTTAAAAGTCACTGGATTAAGATTTAAAACTTCGATGCTCGGAGCTCCAACAACCTCCAAATTTTTATCTGATATAACCTTTTCAGTAATCTCAGGAAGCATGGTGCCTAACACAGAATCAACCAACGCATCACGTCCTAAATAGTTTTCTACAACACTGCGCGGAGCTTTGCCTTTACGAAAACCCGGAATATTCGTTCTCTGAACTGCACGTTGATAACCACGATCTACATAAGGATCTACATCATCATCCTCAAGTTGAATGTGTAATATAGATTGACGATTGACTACTTCTTCCTGAGAAATTTGCACGAATGACTCCTAGAAAAGCTTTGTTCAAGGTTAAAGTAAATTATATCACGGTGTAATATCCCGGTGTAGGTAATTTCCAATGAAAATATTTTTTTCTTTATTCAATCGTTAAAACAATCAAACATAAATTGATTGAAATCATTCATGTCCAATAAATAATTCCCTATGAATCTACAGATAATAGTTTTTTGGTTAAAATAAGCCTTGTGAATTTGCATCGAACTCTTGACACAAATATCTGATCTTGCTTAGGATTCATCTCAATCCATAAGTTCCCAGCATTAATACTTTATAGATTCGTGAAATATGGCTAAGAAATATCACAAGGAAATTGAGGAGATACTCAAACAAGCCAATACATTGGACAATATTCATCGGCAAAAATCTAACGAATCTAGGATACGATGTTATACAACAGCATGTATTCATGCTGTACGATTCATCAAAACCAGAAGATGGCATATAGCTCCACTACACATTATGACCACAACATCGATTCTATTATCTGCTCTGATTATATGGGTGCTCACACCCGGATGGGGTGGCCTCACAGTTTGGGCAATTGTATTGACAATAGTTTTGGCCAGTGGCATATACTTCACCAAACCACCAAAAATCGAGAAACGCTGGCGAGGCAGACTATTGTACGATAATAATTCTTGGTGGGATTGGTTTAGAGGTAAAAATCGCTAGCTCTCCCGTGCTTCCAAAATAAATACGCTTGTAA
>CAZSCD010000039.1:0-15428 GCA_964605345.1 uncultured Dehalococcoidia bacterium | reverse complement strand
ACGGACAGTAGTTTCATCAGAATTTGCAGATGCACAAATATCTAATGGCATTATAATGTCTGCTCCTATACGTTCTTGATACTGATCAGATGCTTCTGGTCCAAACTCGTGTACACTCCCATCTATATGAGATTTAAATATGATAGCATTTGGTTTAATTTTTCGTAGATGATTGAGGCTAAATCCCTGAAAGCCTCCACTATCTGTCAGAATTGGACCATTCCAGTTCATAAATGTGTGCAGTCCACCTAATTTTTCTATTAACGTTACTCCTGGCCTGAGGTATAGATGATAAGCGTTTGATAATATGATTTCAGCTCCTAGCGATTTAAGATCTAGCGAGTCTAATGACTTTACAGATCCCTGAGTTGCTACTGGCATAAAAGCGGGTGTTCTCACGTCACCGTGTGTTGTGTGTAGAATTCCTGTACGGGCATTCCCGTCGGTTTCAAGAAGTGTAAAAAGTGATTCGCATGAAGATTTCATTATAGATTTTATGATGTAGAACTTGTCA
The DNA here is from genome assembly GCA_964605345.1 of uncultured Dehalococcoidia bacterium. Classification (GTDB taxonomy): domain Bacteria; phylum Chloroflexota; class Dehalococcoidia; order Lucifugimonadales; family CAZSCD01; genus CAZSCD01. Next base: position 14,914 of record CAZSCD010000039.1, on the reverse strand, counting down.
AACGGTTCAGGGCTTCTCGAATTATTTGTTTAGGTACATTGTTTTTTGTCACTGCATTGCCTATACCGTTTAGCAACACCCATCTGATTGATTTTTCAGTCATTTTCTTGTCTACTAACATTGCTTCTTCTAACATACTTATGTTGATGTTATTGGAGCTTGTAGGTAAGCCATATGATTTCAGTAAAGCACATTGCCGTTCCACGTCTTTGTGAGATAAAAGATCCATGAATTCGCTAATGTATGCAGCCCCCATCATGCCTATGCTAATTGCTTCGCCATGCAGAAAATCCTTATATTCTGTAGAAGATTCGATTGCATGGCCAATGGTATGGCCGTAGTTTAGGAGGACTCTAGTATTAAGTGTTTCTTTTTCGTCTTGTGAGACCACATTAGCTTTAATTTGTATGCTTTTTTTAATAACATCAGTGACTATATCTGGACTTAATGTACTTATTTCTTTTCGGTTATTTTCAAATGCATCCACAAGGTTTGCATTAAGAATTAATCCGTGTTTGATTGCTTCGGCCCAACCAGATATCAATTCACGTTTGGGGAGACTTTTGAGTATAGATATATCTGTAAGCACGAACTTAGGCTGATGGAAAGAGCCAACAAGATTTTTGCCTTGAGGTAGATTGACAGCAACTTTACCACCTATAGAAGCGTCTGCCATCGCTAACAAAGTGGTTGGTATTTGAATGAAACGCATACCTCTTAAATAAGTAGCAGCTACGAAACCCACCAAATCTCCTACAACGCCACCTCCCATAGCTGCAATAAGATGCCCTCGTTCTGCCTTGCACTGAGCTAGCCATTTGTAAATTTGCGATGCGGTTTCGAGAGTTTTAATTTGTTCTCCTGAAGACACGACAAACATGTGAGATTTGATGCCGGTTGATTCTAACGATGATTGAATTTGTTTAGATTGATGGCTGACTCCCTCATCAAGTACAACATATACGACGGATGGAGAAATTAAGGATTCAATTTGTTGCCCTAGATTTTCGATAATACCCCAACCTACCAGTATAGGGTAACTTCCTGATGATGTGTCTACTGTGGCTGCCAAATCGTCATGTGATTGGTTTGGTTCAGAACCCCTTAGTTTATTTAAGGTGTCGTGAGCCTTCAATATTTCGGTGGTTACTTGAGAAAAGTCTAGATAGTCTGTGTGTATGGTCCAATGAGCAAGAGCGTAGATTGATTGGCGCTGTGTCTTTAGGGACTTTATTTTTTCTAATGAATTTGTAGAAGTCAGCATCGGACGGATAGTTGTTTGTAGCTTTTCACAGTTTTGACTTTGTAATCTCTTGTGGATTGTTTCTGGGAGAGCTTCAAGACAGATCACAATTCCATTTTCATTCATTAGTTCTTGGTTGTATGTGTCCATGAACATTCCACCACCTGTAGATACAACTTGATTGTTATTTTTGCATATAGATGATAGACACTGTCGTTCTAATTTACGGAAATGTGCTTCTCCCATTTCTGCAAATATATCATTTACAGATTTGCCGGTTGTCTTTGCAATCTCTTGATCTGTATCTAAAAACTCCCATCCAAGTTTTGTGGCTACGATTTCACCTATCGTAGTTTTACCAGATGCTGAGAAGCCTATAATAAATATATTCATATTTGTATTGTGTTTGTTCACATAATCACCATTTTGGTAAGAAGGTAGATTTATTCATCATTCAATAAATTTGTTAAGGCCTTTTGTGCTGATGAAAACATAATTTCTACTGGAGCTTCTTTACCAGTCCAGTGCTTGAAAGCAGCAGCACCTTGATAGATCAACATTGGTAAACCGCCTAAGATTCCAGCACCGGCCTTACGAGCTTCTACTATCAGAGGAGTTTCCATTGGATTGTATACCATATCGCAAACCAAGCTTTTAGGTCGAATAATTTTCGCCGTCAGAGGACTAAGTTGTTCGGTTTTACTATGACGCATACCCATCGAAGTTGAATTGATAATTAGATTAACATCTCTGCATGCTTTTTCAAGATGAGATTCAGTAAGGTCAATTGTAGAAACACAGGGTATATGTTCTGAAACATCATCGGCTAAAAATTGCGCCTTATCACCAGTTCTGTTGGCAATAATAAGGGACGATATTTGTTCTTTTGCTAATCCAAAAGCAGCTGCCCTTGCTGCTCCACCAGCGCCCAAGAGTAGAACCCGTTTATTTTTTGGGTTGAACCTCCCAACTTGTTTGAGGCCATGAATAAATCCGTGTGCATCTGTATTATGACCGATAAAATTAGCTCCATCCCGTATGATGGTATTGACAGCTCCAATAGTTTGAGCCCACGGTGTGAGATCATCTAAATATTCGCCTACATTCTCTTTATGAGGAATCGTAACATTTGCGCCCAGGTAATTTTTCCTTCTTAGCTCCACAATTTTATCCGAGAGTATTTCTGGAGAAGTTGGCCAAGAGTGATATCGTATTGGAAGAGAAAGGGAATCTAAAGCAGCTTGATGAAAAATTGGAGATAAGGAATGTGCTAGAGGATACCCTATGATACATAAATCTTGCGACATATTTTCGAACATTCTTGGTGGTTGATTTAAGGGCACAACGATCCAATTAACAGATGATTAAGTCTTTTTCATATTTAGTGGTTGGTAGTATACCAATGAAGGCTAGATAGTAACAAGTTGCAAGTCTATCTCTAGATAACTACTCATTGATACTGTAGCGTATAGTTTTGTGTTGTAGTTAACTAAATATCGGATTTTTGACAAGTTTTCAGTTCTACTATAAATCACGAGTATTTTATGGTAGACACATTTGCTTGTATATTGATGATATAATTTACGCGTTGAGTTTAAGTTTAATTTTGGCTGGAAATTTAAAAGTGCTAATTTGAAACGGCACTTCGGGTTAACGTTCTTGATTACCAGCTAGAATACACGATGGTTTATTTGATTAATTTTAATGTCTGGTTTCGCTGATCTTATCGAGAAAATTACTACGTGTACGCTTTGTGATCTTTCTAAGGGACGCACACTGGCTGTTCCTGGTGAAGGGTCCATTACGGCTGATGTTATGTTTATAGGTGAAGGTCCTGGATTTTATGAAGACAGAGATGGTAGACCATTTGTGGGGCGAGCAGGTAAACTGTTGGATAGACTCTTATATTCTATAGGTCTCAGACGAGAAGACGTCTTCATAACCAACATGGTGAAATGTCGTCCTCCTAGCAACCGAGATCCATTTCCTGTAGAAATAAATGCTTGTAGGCCTTATCTAGATTCACAGATAAAGACAATTGACCCTAAGGTTATTGTTACATTAGGACGGTACGCATTGACCAAATTCTTTCCTGGGGAATCTATAAGCAAAGCTCGGGGGAAACCTCTTAAATGGGAAAGCTTGATTTTGTATCCCGTGTATCATCCTGCTGCTGTTTTGCGTAATCCAAATCTATATCAAGTTATTGAAAAGGATTTTGCTGAGCTGTCGTCTATAATGCATGAAGCCAATCAATTGCATTTAGGACAAAGACAAAACGAATCACAACAACTCAATCTTTTTGATAGTCTTTAATTATAGGATACAAATTTTAAAGGTAAATTAATGACTAAAAATACACTACGTGTTATACCTCTGGGAGGATTAGGTGAGATAGGCCAGAATATGATGGCTATTGAGTTTGGTGACGATATAGTAGTCATAGATGCTGGCATTTTGTTTGCTGACGATTCAATCCCTGGAGTTGACTTCGGTATACCAGACATAACCTATTTGAAAGATCATAGCCATAAAGTTCGTGCTATCCTCATTACTCACGGACATGAAGATCATATAGGTGCACTTCCTTACGTACTTTCTGAATTGAATGTTCCCGTGTATTCTTCAAGGTTGACTCATGGACTTATTAGTGTGAAATTAAGAGAACATGGGATGCTGGAAAAAAGTAGACTCAATGTGATGGATCCATATTCTCCATTCAAGATAGGTAGCTTTGAGGGTGAATTTTTCAGAGTATGTCATTCTATTCCAGATGCAATGGGTATAGCCCTCACTACTCCTCTAGGCTTGATCATACACACAGGTGATTTTAAAATAGATCATACCCCTGCGGACGGTATTGGTACTGATTTTCAGGCACTTGCTAAGCTAGTTGATAAAGATGTTTTATTGCTGTTTTCGGATTCTACATACGCTGAAGTAGAAGGTTATACTGATTCAGAACAGGTTGTGGGAGAAGCATTAGATAGAGTTATAGGTGACGCACATGGTCGCGTTATGGTCGCGACATTTGCCTCACTTATATCGCGTATACAACAGGTGGTTGACGCATCTCAAAAACATGGACGTAAAGTGGTGGTTGTGGGGAGGAGTATGAATAATAACGTAAAAATGGCTCTTAAGATGGGATATCTTAACATTCCAGACGGTACGGTTATATCCTTAGCAAAAGCCGCTAAACTTCCTCATAATGAGGTGACAATTATAGCTACGGGTAGTCAAGGAGAACCAACATCTGCTTTAGTACGTATATCTAATCAGGAACATCAAGACATAGAAATAATTGATGGTGATACGGTAATAATATCTGCATCTCCAATTCCAGGGAATGAGACTGTAGTTGCCGATACTATAGATAATCTATTTAGGCAAGGTGCTAGTGTTGTGTATAGCCGAATTGCTACAGTTCATGTGCATGGCCATGCTAGCCGCGAAGAACTTAAATTGATGCTTAGTTTAATTAGGCCTAAATATTTCGTACCCATTCATGGTGAATATAGACACTTAGTAGCTCATGCTTCTATCGCTCGTGAATTAGGAGTTCGAGAATCCGACATATTTGTTTTGGAAGATGGTGACGTTTTGGAGGTCACTGAAGATACAGCTGGCGTGGTTGACCAAGTTGAAGCGGGACATGTTTTTATTGATGGACACAGATTTTGGAATTTGGATAGTTCAGTATTGGCCGAACGTAGATATCTTTCACATGAAGGAGTCGTTGCTGTATCGATTGTTATAAATGCCAATTCTAAGAAAGCTGTAGTGCCTCCTAAGGTTCTATCATTTGGATTTGTTCAATTGGAAGAATCTCAAGTTCTTTATGATAAAACATCTGAGTTTGTTGCAAATATAATAGAACAAGAAGGCATTAGTATTTTAGAGACAAAACAAGTTGAGGAAAAAATTTCCAGTTTAGTTTCTAAATATCTTCATAAAGAAACAAGAATTCGTCCGACTGTCCTTACTTCTATAGAAGTAATCTGATTTTGGTATCGGTCTAGTTTATTAGATTCGATTACTGATGACAAAGTGTCAATTTTTGAGTGAATTGTTTTGCATGAACATTTTTTAAGTTAACTTGTTTCTATTATTAAATTGGGATTTTTGGCTAACAGGTAAGAAAAACCGAACACAATTATTAAATCATATTAAGAATTCAATTTGACTGACGATATAATCTTGTGAAAATCACTGAAACAAGCCATGTTTTGTGGTTAGAACAAATTCCGGGATTAGTTTAGGCTATTATGGCAAAGAGATTCTCTGGAAACGTAATATGCTGGATGGATAACCAAGATCTAATAGAAAATGAATGTATGGTAGGTTGAGTTTGTGAAAATTCAAAGTAGTTTATCATAACAAAAAGTCCAGTTATTAAAATGAGTTTTAGTGTAGTGAAGGAAGGATTCTTTGACTAGAAAATTTAGTCGTTTTCGAGTTGTCAGCCTAGTACTTGCGTTGTCTATCGTGTTGGTAATGGGAATTTTATCCTCATTGCTATTTCGAGACAATATATATGATCTCTACTCGTATGTGGAAAATCAGATTATATATATTTTCGGAATAGGATCAATTCTGATTGGACTCTGGCTTTCCATATTTATTTTGTCTTGGATGAAGGGATGGATCCAAGTGCGACACATTAATCTTTGGTTGGGTTCTATTATATTTATTGCTACAGGTTTAGGCGTATTGGATTTTTTCCAACCAGTTAGTGGGGGTGTATCTAAATTTACATTGGAAGGAGACGTTTCTTTGGGAGGGAACGTTGGCCATTATATAGTTGGTTCAGTGATTTGGCTTGGTATGTTGCGCGTACTAGGTATGGGTATAATTGGATTGTTAGTAATTATGCCGGGTTTTGCTGTGTACATTGGTAGGCAATTTGAACGTACGTCTAAATATTTATACAAGATATTAGTTAATGCTCTTTTCAGATTGTCAATTTATATATGGGCATCTTTTATTTTGTTGTTTTACAGATTAGTTGCCTACGTGCGGTCATTTACTGTCGTAGCCACAAAGGTTGTTGTTCAAAACTTCAAGCTTTTAATAGTCAGGAAATTTCCTGAACACAATTCCAGTATACAGACTCAAGATTTCGAACCTAACATTATGCCAACAAATGAAGTTGTAGGGCAATCTCAATTCGATTTTTCTTCTGTTGCAGAAGAAAGTTTTAAGCCTATATCCGTCGAGAATGTGGAAAGAGAAAATCCACAAAAACAGAAAAATCATGGAAAATTCAACAAGCTTTGGCATTCGAACGTTTCTGTGGGCAATGAGATTGTAGGACAGGAGTATACCTCAACGAAAACATCAACATGGCCTCGTCCTTCTTTAGATATTCTTAAAGGGGTATCTGAAGGAGGAGTGACTGATGATCAGATTGATGAAACAGCTAATACCATCAAGCAAACTCTCGGTGAATATGGAGTTGAAGTTGACGTTGGACAGATAAAACCTGGCCCTACAGTAACAATGTATGGTTTGATTCCTGGGTGGATACGACGATACAAACAAGTTAAAGAAATGGATGATGAAGGTCAGCTTGTTCTAGATGAATTAGGTAAGCCAATTGTGAAACGTGTGGAAAGTAGAACTCGGGTGAAAGTGGATAGTATCCTTTCTCGAGAGAAGGACTTGGCGCTGGCTCTAAAAACGCCTAGCATTCGTATTGAGACGCCAGTAATGGGTAAATCTCTGTTAGGTATAGAAGTTCCAAATCCGAATGCTAGTTTGGTAACGTTACGTTCAGCTATGGAAAGCGAAGAGTTTGCAAAGTTGCTTGTTAAAGCTGAATTGCCTGTCGCTTTAGGGAAAGGTAGTGGTGGAGAAACTGTGGTGACTGATTTGGCAAAAATGCCACATTTACTTATAGCTGGAGCTACAGGCAGTGGGAAAAGTGCTTGTCTTAACGCTATTATTTCATGCCTGATTATGGAGAAAACACCTGAAGAAATGAGATTGCTTCTAATAGATCCCAAACGTGTTGAACTTACTCCATACAATGATATCCCACATTTATTAACACCAGTAGTTGTAGAAACTGACATAGTAGTTGGCTTGTTAAAAGGACTTATTCAGGAGATGCTTGATCGCTATCGCTTAATGGAAGAAGTGGGTGTTAGAAACATTGCTGCGTATAATAATAAAATGCCCGACAAAATGCCTTTTCTTGTTGTCGCGGTGGATGAACTTGCAGACTTGATGATGTCTGCTTCGTTTTATGTCGAACAATCATTGTGTCGTTTGGCCCAGTTAGGTAGGGCAACTGGTATACATTTGATTGTAGCCACTCAACGCCCCTCAGTCGATGTAGTAACAGGACTCATTAAAGCTAACTTCCCTAGTAGAATCAGCTTTGGTGTTACTTCTCAAATAGATTCGCGTACTATTTTGGATTCAGTAGGAGCAGAAAAACTACTCGGCAAGGGAGATATGTTGTATATTCCATTAGACGCATCTAGGCCGAGTCGCGTTCAAGGTGTGTTTATATCCGATCGAGAAATAGAGGACTTGGTAGCCTTTTGGCAGGATGCCCCAAAGGGTCCATTGTCACAGATAGACTTAAGTGTTTTAGAAGATGGACACGAAGAAGATCATATAAATGCTTCTTCAATGCCACCTGATCGGGATGAGCTTTTGGATAAGGCCATTGAGATGTCACAAAATTACAGTAAGTTGTCAACTTCGTTGCTTCAACGTCGTTTACGTATAGGTTATCCACGCGCTGGACGTTTAATGGACCAATTGGAGGAACTTGGTATTGTTGGGCCAGGTGATGGTTCAAAATCCCGAGACGTTATAAATAACAAAGTGTAACCTGTTTTGATTAGACAGGATTGACCAAATCTCCTGAGTGGCATAGGTTATTTCCAATAATTTGATGGGTGGTCAGGTATCATTCAGTACACCACCATATGGTCCCATAATATCTTCAAAAGAAGAAATCTTATCTTCATGTTGCATTGTTAAAGCTACATCGTCTAGTCCATTAATTAAACAATAGCGACGAAAAGGTTCTATTTCGAATGGGTAGATTTCTTCATCATCAACGTCTATTACTTGTTGAATTTTTAAATCGACTTTTAGTGTGTATCCAGGGGATTCTAGGGTTTTCGTTATTATATGCTTCACATTACGTTCAGAAAGTACGAGAGGGAGAACGCCGTTTTGGAAACAGTTGTTGTAGAAAATGTCTGCGAAACTTGAGGAAATGATACATTTAAACCCAAAATCCTTAAGAGCCCACACTGCATGTTCTCTTGATGACCCAGATCCAAAGTTGTGCCCTGTGACTAATATGGAAGCATTCCTATAAGCTGGTTTGTTAAGTGAGAAGTCTGGATTTAGGGAACCATCAGCCTTGAGCCTCCAGTCAAAGAAAAGAAAATCTCCAAATCCTTCACGTTCAACGCGTTTAAGGAATTGTTTGGGTACGATTTGGTCAGTGTCTACATTAACACGAGGTAGAGGTGCGACAATGCCTTCAATTTGGACAAATGAATCCATGATTTCCTTCTACTCAAAGCATTAATAACAAAAAGATTAGATTAAAGCCATTCTCTGATATCTACAAAGTGTCCTGCAATCGCCGCCGCAGCTGCCATAGCTGGACTAACTAAATGAGTGCGTCCACCTTTACCTTGTCTGCCCTCAAAATTGCGGTTTGAAGTTGAAGCGCAGCGCTCTCCAGGGTTTAGGATGTCTGGGTTCATGCCTAGACACATTGAACAACCTGCTTCACGCCATTCAAATCCTGCTTCTATAAATATTCTATTCAAACCTTCAATTTCAGCTTGTTGTTTTACAGCGTAGGATCCAGGTACTACAATAGCATTAACTCCAGATGCAACTTTTTTACCCTTGATGACTTCTACTGCAGACCGTAAATCTTCAATGCGAGAGTTCGTACAAGACCCTATAAATGCTCGATCTATACTGACGTCCTGGATAAGTGTTCCAGGTTTGAGGTCCATATAATCCAATGCTCTACTAACAGCATCTCTATCATTCGAAAGTTCAAAAGAAGATGGAGATGGAATTGTTCCTGTGATCGGTATAACCATGCCAGGATTAGTTCCCCAGGTAATATATGGTTCTAGGGAATTGGCATCTATATCCACAACAGTATCGAATGATGCATCGTGATCTGTAGATAGTCCACGCCATTTAACCATGGCGTCTTCAAATGAAATTCCAGTAGGAACATGTGGTCTATTTTCCATGTATTTGAAGGTTGTATCATCTGGAGCGACCATTCCTGCACGGGCTCCAGCTTCAATAGACATATTACATACAGTCATACGGCCTTCCATTGACATTGCCTTAATTGCATCACCTGTGTATTCAATTACGTGTCCTGCAGCGCCAGAAACCCCTAGCTTACCAATTATTCCAAGGATAATATCCTTGGGTTCGACTCCAATGGAAGGAGAGCCGCTGACACGAATCTCCATAGTTTTGGGTTTGAATTGGCGCAATGTTTGTGTGGCTAGTACATGTTCTACTTCAGAAGTACCAATTCCTATGGCAAACGCTCCAAACGCTCCATGAGTAGAGGTATGGCTGTCACCGCAAACTATGGTTTTGCCTGGTTGAGTGTACCCCTGTTCGGGTCCTATGACATGGACTATACCTTGTAGAGGGTTGTACATGTCATATAGAGTTATGCCAAACTCTTTACAGTTTCTAGAAAGAGTTTCAAGTTGCTGTTTGGCAATGGGGTCAGTTATTGGTAGAGATCTGTCCCATGTAGGAGTATTGTGGTCAGCTGTTGCAACTGTTAAATCAGCACGTCGGACTTTTCGTTGTGTCATACGTAAACCATCAAAAGCTTGAGCGGATGTCACTTCATGTACTAGGTGTAGGTCTACGTATAATATCGTAGGTTGCTCAGGTTCCTCATGAATTACGTGAGCGTTCCATATTTTTTCAAACATGGTACTTGCTGGCATAACAAACTATATCCTTAATTTACGTCGTGTGGTTAAGTGAGGAGGACATGCTATTTTGGTGGACATATTCTTTTTATCTAAGACAATTTAGTTTGAGGTAGGACTGTTAGTTCGGTCATGTGTGAATGTAGATTCTTCCATAGACAGGAGTCTGTTAAGGGAATTCATATAAGCTTTAGCACTGGCTACTATGACGTCACTGTCTGAACCTCTACCTACGTATATATTATCGTCTTTCTCTATGCGAATAGTAACATCTCCTAGGGCATCGATCCCTTCGGTTACAGCATCCACTCGGAATTCTGTTAAAACATTAGGGACTCGCACTATTTTATTGATTGCTTTGTACACGGCATCTACTGGGCCTGTGCCCGTAGACGTGTCGGTGATAGAGTTTCCTTTAGGTGTAAGCAAAGTTACAGTCGCGGTTGGTATTTCATTACTACCACACGATACCTGGATGTGGTCGAGATGATATATTGAGGGTACGTCGGTTTTTCTGCGCTGGCTTGACATAAGGGCCACCAAATCTGCATCCGTTAGTTCACGTTTTCTGTCAGCTAAGGCCTTAAACCCTTCAAATGCTATGTCTAGTTCTTTTTGATTTAATTTATATCCCAACTCTTCTAGTCTAGATCTAAGGCCTGCACGTCCACTGAGTTTCCCCAAAACTAATGAACTACTTGGCCACCCAATGGTTTTTGGATCCATGATTTCGAATGTGGTGCGTTCTTTTAGAATTCCATCTTGATGGATACCAGATGCGTGCCTGAAGGCATTCGCCCCTACTATGGCTTTGTTTGGTTGAACAGGGAAGCCAGTAATGTCACTTACAAGCTTACTGGTACGGTATATTTGGACTGTATTTATATTGGTGCTGATTTTGAAGATATCTTTACGAGTTTCCAGTCCCATAATTATTTCTTCTAATGATGCATTGCCTGCTCGTTCTCCTAGTCCGTTAATACAACCTTCAACTTGTCTCGCACCTGCTCCAACTGCAGCTAAGCTATTAGCAACAGAAAGCCCCAAGTCATTGTGGCAATGGACACTTAAAACGGCTTTGTTAATATTCGGGACATTTTCTTTGATTTTGATTATACGCTCTGCAAATTCCCACGGCATCGCGTAGCCAACGGTGTCAGGTATATTAACAGTTGTGGCTCCAACTTCTATGGCAGCTTCCACTATTTTGTATAGGTAATCTATGTCTGTTCTGGTAGCATCCATGGGCGAGAATTCTACATCGTCACAGTATTTTTTCGCACGTTCAACTGATGCTACAGCCATATCCATAACCTCTTCAGGATTTTTACGTAGCTGGTGCATTATTTGCACATCTGAACTCGATATGAACACATGAATACGAGGATGTTTTGCATGTTTGATTGCTTCCCATGCGCGGTCTACATCATCCAATACACAACGAGCTAATGAAGCAATAGTGGAATCATGCACTTCTTGGCTGATAGCTCGCACCGCATCAAAGTCACCTGAGGAGCTAGCTGCAAAACCCGCTTCAATTATATCCACTCCCAAACGTTCTAGTTGTTTGGCTATTTCTAATTTCTCTTGTGTGGTTAACCCGATCCCAGCTGATTGCTCACCATCTCTGAGAGTGGTGTCAAAAATTAAAACCCTGTCATTGTCAATTTGTGCCATTTGGTGTTCTCCCTGGCAAATTTGTGATGCGTAATGTTTTGGCTAGAATTTATAAAGGATTAGAGTGTTCGAAGTGACGTGTTTTGTAGGTCATGTCAGTTATCATTGTTAAAAAATTCCACCCATTCACTTTGATTTTAGGAGTCTTTCAGGAATGACATCATATTTCTTAATTCTTTTCCAACCTCTTCAATAGGATGTTCGGAGTTTTCTTTGCGTAGTTGGTTGAAACGAGGACGACCTTCGTCGTTCTCAGCTATCCATTCCTTAGCAAAACTACCATCTTGAATGGCCGTGAGTACCTTTTTCATGTTGTTTTTCACATGGTCATCAATTACTATGGGGCCTCGAGTATAATCGCCATACTCTGCCGTGTCACTAACTGAATATCTCATATATTCCATACCGCCTAGATAGAATAAATCTACGATCAGTTTAAGTTCATGTAGGCATTCGAAATAAGCAGATTCAGGTTGATAACCTGCCTCTACCATAGTTTCGAAAGCAGCTTTTACCAAAGCTGCTACTCCACCACAAAGTACAGTTTGTTCGCCAAACAGATCAGTTTCAGTTTCTTCCTTGAATGTTGTTTCAAGTACGCCAGCCCGACTACATCCCACACCTTTTGCGTATGCTAGTCCAATATTCTTTGCTTTTCCAGAAACGTTTTGGTGTATTGCCAATAATCCTGGAACTCCTGAACCCTTAGTAAATACTTCTCTCATGCGGTGCCCAGGTGCCTTAGGTGCTATCATGGATACATCAACATTATCTGGTGGAATAATCGATTTGTAGTGTATGTTGAAGCCATGAGCAAACATCAGCGTTTTACCGCTGACCAGATGAGGTTTTATGGATTTTTCGTAAACTTCAGATTGAGAAGTGTCAGGTACAAGTAACATTATGATGTCAGAGTCTTGTGCCACTTCTGATGCATTTCCTACTTTTAGCCCATCGGATGTGGCCTTATCCCAGCTTTTACTACCTTCATACAGGCCGACCATAACGTTTAATCCGCTGTCCCTTAGGTTAAGAGCATGAGCATGACCTTGACTTCCATACCCCATAACTCCTATGGTCTTATTTGTAATCAGAGATAAATCGGCGTCGGTCTCATAGTACATAGTAGCCATTTATAATTCCTCTCAGTTTATTTGTGTGTTTGGTGTTTCAGATTTAGTTGTCGTATAGTGGTCAGTAAAGACAATAATTTTTTGATTAGTGTTTAGTTCCATTTTAAGTGTTATCATCAGATAAAGTGTTCACGCCTCTTGCCATAGCAACCATGCCTGTACGCATGACTTCTGCAACTCCAAATCCTCTCAAAAGATCTTCAAGAGCATCAATTTTTTGTTCAGTACCAGTTACTTCTATGATGAATGAAGTTTGAGTTACATCTATAATATTGGCTCTGAATGCGGATGTTATTTGCATAATTTCACTGCGGTTTTGGTTAGTAGTTTTCACTCTTAGCAGAGCTAGTTCTCGAGAAACTATATTCTGTTCCGACATGTCAGATACTTTGATGACTTCAACGAGTTTGTTTAAATGCTGGGCAACTTGTTCGACTACAGTATCATTACCTTCTACTACAAAAGTCATACGGGATAAGTTTGGAGTTTCACTGCGGCCAACAGCTAGGCTTGCTATATTAAATCCTCTACGGCGAAACATACTGGAGATTCTATTAAGAACCCCAGGCTTATCTTGAACCAGGGCAGTTATTGTGCGGCTGGATATAGGTTTAGTTGTCATTGTGTTGTCTTTGCAGGTTTGGGTTCCTCAATCATGTCGTGTACAGTTAGCCCAGAAGGAATCATTGGATAAACATTCTCTTCTTGCTCCACAATAAAATCTACAATTGCTGGGCCGTCATAATTCATGGCATCCTCAATAGCTGGTATTACGCCTTTTTTATCAGTCACTCTAGCACCGAATATTCCGAAAGCTTCAGCTAGTTTTTTAAAGTCAGGGTTATGTGAATATGAGGTTGCTACATAACTTTTATCGTAGAATATCTCTTGCCATTGACGCACCATACCAAGATATCCGTTGTTCATTATGGCAAATTTTACTGGAATTCGATTTTCTACCATCGTAGCTAGTTCTGACATGGTCATCTGAAACCCACCATCTCCAGCAATCGACCATACCACTTTGTCCGGTAGTGCTACTTTGGCTCCCATGGCTCCAGGTACTTCAAATCCCAAAGAACCCGCACCTCCAGATGATATGTGACTGCCAGGTTTGGTGAATGTGTAATGTTGAGCTGCCCACATCTGATGTTGGCCAACACCAGTTACGATTATTGCTTCGCCATTTGTTGCCTTATCTATTTGCTGAATAATAAATTGGGGTAGTAGCTTTTCTGTATTACGAATTAGCATTGAAGGATGTTCTTGTTTTAGTTCTTCTATACGTTGAAGCCAATCGCCGTGAAGGGATGGATCGACTCGTTTGTTGAGTTCAGTCAAAACTTGTTTTAGATCGCCTGCAATGGGCACATCTACACGGATATTTTTACCCAATTCTGACGGATCTATGTCTACGTGTATTTTTTTGGATTTGGTAGCAAAGGCTTTGGGGTTGCCTGTAATTCGGTCGTCAAATCTCATTCCCAGAGCAATTAACAAATCAGCTTCTTCGATGGCAAGACTCGCATAGGCCATGCCGTGCATACCTGGCATACCAACGCATAGTATGTGATCATCGGGGAACGAACCAATGCCCAGCAAAGTAGTAATAACTGGTATTTGTGTTTTTTCTGCAAATTCTCTAAGTTCTTTATATGCTCGAGATATGATCACGCCGTGGCCAGCTAGAATGACAGGCCTAACAGATTTCCCAATTAGTTTAGATGCTTTAATTATTTGATTAGGGTGTTCATCCAGAGTGGGTTTATAACCTGGAAGATCTATAGAGTCGGGGTATTCGAATTCGGCTTTTTCTTGCAGAACATCTTTTGGTATGTCTACAAGCACTGGTCCAGGGCGTCCAGTGTTAGCTATGTAGAATGCTTCTTTAATGG
>CAZSCD010000038.1:0-12649 GCA_964605345.1 uncultured Dehalococcoidia bacterium | reverse complement strand
AAGAATTACATTGACACCAAAGATTTCCCACACACGAATCACGGGGGTTAGAGTAGGTTAACTTCACGTTAAAATTACTTAGACCTTAAGGAATATCCTCTTGAATTAAGTGCCTTATTTCCATTAAAATGGTGTAAGCGTCTTAATAATAATGTTAACAGGTAAATAGCCATTGTGTCCCACCCTTTAAATCAGTCCCGTGAGACTGGTAAGGGAGACGATCGCACTGAAGTGTTGTCTCTTCGCGCGATTGACCTCTTGCCAGTAGGTAGGAGGTTTTTTTATGACCCGAGGAGTTCAAGACAAAGTAGTCTTATCCTCCACACAGGTTTCTCGTGCTCTAACTCGCGTCGCTCATGAGATACTCGAACGTAATGGGGGGTCTGAAGGTGTGATCTTAGTAGGGATTCATACCAGAGGCGTTCCTATAGCTGGGCACATAGCTACATATATCGAACATATAGAAGGAAATAGTGTGCCAGTCGGATCGTTGGACATAGGCTTGTATAGAGACGATGGGTCTAGAGGGACTCGGGCAGTGATTCGTCCCACGAAAATGCCGGTGGATATTGAAGAACAGAAAGTGGTTTTGGTTGATGACGTATTATTTACAGGCCGAACCGTTCGTGCCGCAATGGACGCATTAACTGACTTTGGGCGCCCAAGGGCGATCCAGTTAGCAGTAATGATAGACAGGGGACACAGGGAATTGCCCATTCGTGCCGATTATGTTGGCAAGAACATTCCAACTTCACCTGAAGATAAAGTTATGGTATTAGTCCAAGATACTGATGGGATGGATGGAGTAACTCTGAGAACGAACACAGAAAAATGAATCGGTCCACTTTTTCAAATCCTAATATAGGAGACGTTATTCCTTCTGGTAACACGCCTGTCTCTACAATGCCCTTAGATAAGTTAACTGCAGAACGACAGCATATACTCGATTTGGACAGTTTCTCGGCAGAGGAAATAGGTGTTGTTCTCGAAGACGCTAAAACGATGAGCGGGATATTAAACCGTTCCATTAAAAAAGTCCCTGCTCTACGAGGGAAAACCATTGCAACTTTATTCACCGAGCCTAGCACACGTACCCGTGCGTCCTTTGAACAAGCAGCAAGGCTGCTTAGCGCAGACATTATAAATGTCTCAAAAGATGACAGTAGCGCTAAAAAGGGGGAATCACTTTACAACACAGCACTCACACTACGAGCTATGAAAGTTGACGCAATCGTTATTCGTCATCCTCACCCAGGCGCTCCTTACATGTTAGCCAAACATTTAGATTGTACTGTAATTAATGCTGGTGATGGTGCTCACGCTCATCCAACCCAGGCACTTTCGGATCTCTTCACCATAAAAAGTTGCCTTGGTAAAATCAAAGGAGCCAAAGTAGTAATTGTTGGGGACATTTTACATAGCCGTGTAGCACGTTCAAACCTTTGGGGGCTAACAATCATGGGTGCCAAAGTAGTCCTCTGTGCACCACCAACGTTGATTCCTTCAGATCTACTAGACGAACGGCAACGTAAACCTCAACACCCCTTTGCTTCAGTAGAAATTGAACCGAACATTGAACATGCCTTCAAAAGTGCAGACGTAATTATGACTTTACGAATACAGTCAGAACGACAACAGGCAGGTCATTTACCAAGTTTAAAGGATTACTCAAAGATGTATTCAGTTACGTCTCGACATCTAAAAATAGCAAACGAGGGCGTCATAGTAATGCACCCAGGCCCCATGAATGAAGGAGTGGAAATAGAATCGAGTGTAGCTCATGGCCCTAAATCCGTTATAGAAAAACAGGTAACCAATGGCTTAGCTATCAGAATGGCAATCCTATATAGAACATTAACGATATCATAAACATGATTTTATTGCGCAAGACAAATTGAAATGAAACAACATTGCCTAATAACACCCACGCCTATTGACCATGATAAACAGTTAGGACAAAGTATTTGAAAACTATTCTATTAATCCAAGGCGGACGAGTCGTAGACGCCGGACAAAACATTGATAAGGTATCCGATCTAATTATAGAAAATGCTGTCATAAAAGCCATTGGCGAAAATCTATCGACACCTGAAGGAGCTAAAGTTTTAGATGCCTCTGGGCTCGTGGTGTGCCCTGGATTCATAGACCTACACTGTCACCTACGTGAACCAGGGTACGAACATAAGGAAACTTTTGCATCCGGAACACAAGCAGCACTTAAAGGAGGATTCACTACCGTTTGCGCGATGCCAAATACAATTCCTCCTATGGATACACGTGCTGTCGTAGAATTCACCATTCGTAAGGCACAAGAAGAAGGATTTGCACGAGTGTTGCCAATAGGATGTGTAACCAAGCGCAGTGAAGGGAAAGAGCTCTCTAACATGGGTGAACTATATGAAGCAGGTGTAATCGCGTTCAGTGATGATGGTCGTCCCGTTTACGACGCCAATATTATGCGCCAAGCATTAAGCTACAGTTCAAATTATGAATTGCCAATAATTAACCATTGTGAAGTCCTTGAGTTGTCAAAAGGTGGATCCATGAATGAGGGCTGGATATCCAATAGACTCGGAATAAAGGGAATACCTCCATCGGCTGAGGAGATAATGGCTTCCCGAGACATCGCCTTGGCTGAAATGACGGGTGGCAAACTTCATATAGCCCATATTAGCACAGCCGGAACACTAAGCCTTGTGCGCGAAGCTAAAGACAAAGGGATCAACGTCACCTGCGAGGTTACCCCACACCATCTGACACTTTCTGAAGAAGCTGTATTGGGCCAAAACAATCTTTCCACCGACCTTCATGCTTTTAATAAAACAAGGTTCTCCCCTCTGTCTCTTAATGCCTATGACACGAATGCTAAGGTAAATCCACCCCTTCGCAGCCAACATGATGTTGAAGCAATGATAGAAGGACTATTAGATGGAACAATAGATTTAATTGCAACCGACCATGCCCCGCACGATTGGCTTAGCAAGTTCTGTACTTTTGATGATGCCGCATTTGGAATAAGTGGATTCGAAACCACACTAGGAGCGTTGATGTCTTTAGTACATTCAAATAAAGTCAGCCTACCATTACTTATAAACAAATTAACAACTTCTCCCGCACGATTTCTTAAAAGTGGACTGGGCAGCTTGCGGAAAGGAGCAACTGCCGATGTGGTAATTATTAACCCAGATTCTGAATGGCTTGTAGATTCTAATAGATTCACGTCTACAGGAAAGAACACACCTATAAATGGTGTCACGCTCAAAGGAAAAGTCGTTGTAACAATTTTGGATGGTGAAATCAAATATATAGAAGAAGTCCCCTATGAATGAACAAGCCTTCCTGATTTTAGAAGATGGTTCGATCTATCAAGGTATTGCCCTGGGTACTAAAGGCCTTGCCATAGGAGAAGTTGTCTTTAATACGTCGATGACCGGTTATCCAGAAATGCTGACAGACCCTTCTTATGCCGGGCAAATAGTAGTCCCAACCTATCCGCTAATTGGAAATTACGGGATTAGCACTCAACACCTTGAATCCAATAAGATTCAGGTTTCTGGATTTGTTGTCAGAGACCATTGTTTGCAACCTAGTCATAATAAAAGCGAGTTCTCTGTGAACGAATTCCTGTCATCTGAGGGAATACCTGGCATTAGCGGCGTTGATACTAGGTCAATTACTCGAAAACTTCGAACTCGTGGCGTCATGATGGGTGCAATTACTACAAGACACGATCATGAAGCTATTCTCAAAGATTTGCGTGAAGCACCCAAATATGACTCCATTAATTATGCAGATAAAGTAGGCACGGAAAATAAATATGGATGGCCTAAGCAAAATACTCCAAAGTATAGGGTTTTTGTTAGCGACTACGGCCTTAAATACAACATTCTTCGCATTCTCGCTAACAAGGAGTGTGAAGTCGTCGTATTTCCTGGTACGGCGACTGCTACTGATATTCTTTCTGAATCCCCAGATGGGGTGATTTTATCTCCTGGTCCTGGAGATCCCGAACTGTTGGATTACGCTGTAACAATTGCACGAGGCTTAATTGGTCGCGTTCCTTTAATGGGCATATGTTTAGGGCATCAAATTATTGGACGGGCTCTTGGCGCTAAAACGTTCAAGATGAAATTTGGTCATCGTGGAGGAAATCATCCTGTACGTGATCTAAAAACAGGACTTGTGCACATTACTTCACAAATCCATGGGTATGCCGTGGATCCAGATAGTCTTAGCTCAGACGTCGAAATTAGCCATATAAATTTAAATGACAACACTGTAGAAGGACTACTCCACAAATCCATGCCTTTGATGAGCATTCAATATCACTCTGAAGGATCTCCTGGCCCCCATGACAACGAGTACTTATTTGATTCATTTATAAAAATAGTTGAGGAGTTAAAGTGACCTCTAAGTTAGAAAAGGTTCTTGTAGTTGGATCAGGTCCAATAGTTATTGGACAAGCAGCTGAATTTGATTATGCTGGCACTCAAGCATGCAAGGCACTTCGAGAGGAAGGCGTAAAAACTGTGTTGGTTAATTCTAATCCTGCCACCATCATGACAGATGATGGCATAGCCGATAATATCTACATAGAACCCTTGACAGTTGAAGTGTTAACAAAAATTATCGCACTCGAGCGTCCTGACGGCATACTTCCAACGTTAGGAGGGCAAACAGGACTCAACCTCACAGTTGGACTTGCAGACGCGGGCGTTCTAAAAAAATATGACGTGCAAGTTTTGGGCACTTCTTTAAATGCTATCAAAACAGCTGAGGACAGAGAATTGTTCCGTGACCTTATGTTAAAAATCAATGAACCTGTTCCTCCTAGTGCTACAGCAAATTCTACGGCGGAAGCATTAATGATAGCAAAGACACTTGGACTGCCTCTAGTCGTCCGCCCTGCATATACCTTAGGAGGCACCGGAGGAGGGATAGCTACAACTGAAGCAGAACTTGAAAGCGTGGCTTCTGATGGTCTTGCACAAAGCCCCATCCAACAAGTTCTACTAGAAAAATCACTCTACGGCTGGAAAGAACTCGAATACGAAGTAATGAGAGACTCGGCTAATAACTGCATAACCATCTGCAATATGGAAAATATTGATCCGATGGGAATCCACACCGGCGATAGCATCGTAGTGGCCCCTAGTCAAACACTTTCTGACAATGACTACCAAATGCTTCGTTCTGCTAGCCTGAAAATTATCAGAGCACTTGGGATTCAAGGAGGTTGTAACGTACAGTTTGCCTTGCCTCCAAGCCATCCAGTAGAAAAAACTCTTGTCCGTAACTCTCTTTGGGATAACCCATACTATGTAATTGAAGTGAATCCCCGTGTCAGTCGAAGCTCTGCTCTCGCCAGCAAGGCGACTGGTTATCCAATCGCACGAGTTGCATCCAAGATAGCCACTGGTAAGCTACTAGACCAAATCCCTAATGCTATTACCAAGAAAACTTTGGCAGTTTTTGAACCAGCACTAGACTATTGTGTAGTTAAAATACCTAGATGGCCATTCGATAAGTTTCCTGACGGAGAAAGAACTCTAGGTACACAAATGAAGGCTACTGGTGAAGTTATGGCAATAGACCGATCATTTGAAGCAGCTTTTCAGAAAGCCGTTCGCTCTTTGGAAATCACGGATCATTCGATATTATGGGAAGACCCCAACTGGAATGGAAATAAGGAAACTTTATTAGACAGAGCTCCATTACACCCTAACGACGATCGACTATGGGCTCTTATGTTTGCGCTAAGAAGCGGCATTTCTCCAGAAGAACTATCGGCTATTACCAAAATAGACCCTTGGTTCACGCGGGCGTTTTCCAACATTGTGGCCATGGAACAGCACCTTTTGTCTGAATCATTAGATAAAGAATTAATGTGGCAGTCCAAACGTCTAGGGTTCTCAGACGAAAAAATTGGCCTGCTCAAAGGAATGTCTTCAGAGGAAGTACGTGTACTGCGCCACAAACAAAATATTAAGCCAGTGTTCAAAATGGTGGATACATGTGCTGCTGAATTCGAAGCCGAAACACCTTACTTTTATAGCACTTATGAACAAGAAAATGAGGCTGCCTCGCTATCTGGGCCAAAAGCTCTAGTGGTAGGAAGTGGACCTATACGCATTGGCCAAGGCATTGAGTTTGATTACTGTTCTGTCCATGCCGCTTGGGCCCTACAAGAAGAAGGAATCAAAAGCATCATGGTAAACTCAAACCCTGAGACTGTCTCCACAGATTTCGACACAAGCGATCGACTTTATATTGAACCATTGGACGAAGAAAGTGTTAGAGACATACTAGACAACGAGGCATCTCAACACGAGAATCAAGATATTGTTTTTCCTCCTTCTGTAGTTCAGTTTGGAGGACAAACAGCAATCAATTTATCCCAATCACTTGACATAGCCAACATGCCGATATTGGGGTCAACAGCCCAATCTATTGACACTGCTTCAGACCGATATCAGTTTGAAGAGTTTTTGGCTAGTATAGGCATACCAAATCCTCCTGGAGGCTCGGTACTAACACTAGATGAAGCACTAAACGTAACCAAAGAAGTTGGATATCCAGTGTTAGTACGTCCCAGCTATGTATTAGGCGGTAGGGCCATGGAAATTGTACAGAACGACGCCGAACTTGTTAGATATATAGACAATGCAATAAAGGCTGGAAGTGGACGTAAAGTTCTTATAGATAAATATATGGAAGGACGAGAGGTAGAAGTAGATGCAGTTTGTGACGGTGAAAATGTCCTCATCCCTGGCATCATGGAACATGTCGAACGTGCTGGTGTACATAGTGGCGACTCAATGGCCTTATATCCAGGGCTCACACTAACTAAAAATGAGGTTGAAACAATAGTCGACTACACCATGCGAATAGGAGTTGCCCTCAAAATCAAGGGATTAATGAATGTTCAATATGTAGTCACAGGAGGAGCAACATATCGCAGCCCTGCCAATACTGA
This sequence comes from uncultured Dehalococcoidia bacterium, assembly GCA_964605345.1. Lineage (GTDB taxonomy): Bacteria > Chloroflexota > Dehalococcoidia > Lucifugimonadales > CAZSCD01 > CAZSCD01. Next base: position 5,673 of record CAZSCD010000038.1, on the reverse strand, counting down.
TAACCGTACCGCCAAAGACTCAACTAGTGTATACGTGATAGAGGTAAATCCAAGGGCCAGCCGAACCATCCCTTTTATATCAAAAATCACAGGGATCCCAATGGTTCGCCTAGCAACTAAAGCAATGTTGGGGCTCAGTATTATAAGCCAAGGATATGAAAGTGGCTTATGTAAAAAACAGCCTCTGGTTGGAATCAAGGCTCCTGTTTTTTCCATGGCAAAATTGGCAGGTGTAGATACATATCTTGGGCCAGAGATGAAGTCAACAGGGGAAGTTATGGGAATAGATCATGATTACCAAGCAGCAATATCTAAAGCCTTAATGGCAGCTGGATTGGTTATACCTCATCAAGCTTCTATCCTCTTGAGCATAGCTGACAGACACAAAACAGAAGCAAAAGCAATGATACAGGCCTTGGCTACGGCTGGATGCAAATTCTACGCAACTAGAGGAACAGCAAATATCGTAAAAGAAATAGGTGCACATGTTACTGCGGTACCCAAAAGACTCGAAGAAGGCCACCCAAATGTAGTCGATATAATAACAGATGGTACAGTCGACGCAGTAATAAATACCGTTACTGGTGCCCATGAAGTTTTACAGGACGGTTTTCAAATACGAAGAGCTGCCGTAGGTCGCCGAATTCCTTGTTTTACATCACTTGATACGGCATATGCGGCCACAGAAAGTCTTGTGCAGAATTATGCGGATTACAACATCAAGCCGCTTAGAGAGTATTTAAAGCAATAATGTTCCATTCACATAATACTTGTCTCTTGAAATCTTATCCATGGCTCTCGAGGGTTTGTTCAAAAATTCGGCCTAGAATATATTGTCTAATACACGGCTAAAATTAACAAACACATCATTTACAATTAAGTAGATTCATCATGATTCCTTTGAGATTGAAGATAAAGAATTTTATGTGCTACCGGGGAGAAGCTCCGGCTTTGGACCTAGAAGGCATCCACGTAGCCTGTCTATGTGGCGATAATGGACACGGGAAAACTGCTTTACTAGACGCAATCACATGGGCTCTATGGGGGCAAACAAGAGCACGAACTCAAGAGGAGCTTGTTCACCAAGGGCAACAAGACATGCTCGTAGAACTCGACTTCATAGCACGTGCACAGCGATATAGAGTTAACCGTAGACATTCTAGAGGAGCTAGAAATCGTCAAGGGACTACTATTTTGGAGTTGCAAATGAATGCGGGTGACATACCCCAGGCCATCACCGGCAATTCCATTAAGGACACAGAAAAACTTATTCGAGAAATCTTGAATATGGACTATGACACTTTCATCAATACTTCCTATCTACGACAAGGCGATACGGATAGATTTACAACTAGTACTCCATCAACCCGCAAGGAAATACTTGGTGAGGTATTAGATCTTTCTTACTATAGCGACCTGGAAACTAAGGCTAAATCAAAAAGTCGCTCACTCGGCCATGATTTAATAGGTATAGATAAAGAGATGTCCTGGCGACAACAAGAAATTACCCGTAAACCAAATCTCTGTGAGCAATTAATCTCTTTGGAATCTGCCCTGTCTCAATTGTCGATAAAAATAGAGGGATGCTTCCAAAACATCAGGTCACTACAACGAAACGTTCATGTTTTACAAGAACGTCAACAGATATTTGAAAACCAAACCAAACAACTTACAGCCAGTAAAAACGACATCTTACATCTCGAACAGCAAATACAAGGACATAAAACACGTGTTGTAGATTTTGAGACAACCATACAACGAGAAACAGAAATACGGGATCAATTTTGCAAACTACAGACATCCAATAAAGAATTTGAGCGTTTAAATGACGCCCTTGAATCTAAAAACTCGCTTGATAAAGATAAGTCATCGCTGGAAAAAGAAATCGCAATCCATGAAGAACGACTTTCCAGTCAAGCCAAACAATTAATCAAAAGAATATCCAGTGATCTTACTCCTAGAGTCGAACGCATGGCCAACCTGCAAGAAAGCCTGCGACTAACTACAGATTCCCAAACACAACTTGAGATCTCAGACAGTTCGTTGCAGCAAGACATTAAATATCATCAGGAAATTATCTCTCAAATAAATCTCTTGCAAGAACACAATGATTCACTCAAAAACAACATGGAAGAAACTCGAAATAAATTTGATTTGCTCGAAAGAGGAGATTCTGTTTGTCCTCTTTGTGAACAAGCACTTGGTGCAGGGGCCAAAGCACACCTGAAACAAGAATATGAATCTCAAGGATTGGACGACAAGAAGGCCTACGAGGAAAACATATCTGTTATAAAGAAATTAGACCAAGAATCCAATAAAATCTCCTCCAACATAAATGATTTGCAAGTACAGCTAAAGAAGCGACGCCAACAAAATGAAACCAAAGCGGCTAATTTAGAACGAGACATCTTAGAATCAAAAAAGGCCTCAGAAGAACTGAAAGATGCTACCTTAGAATTAAAATCATTAGAAAAATCAATTAAGGATAAAGGCTTTGCTAAAGAAGAAAGGCAGGCCTTAGCTAAAATAGATGCCTTAATATCTCAGCTTTTATACGACACAAAGACCCACCAAGAAATGAAGGAATCTGTTAGAACTCTCAAAGATTACGCTGTCCTACACAGTAAACTATTGGAGGCCATAGAAAATCTTCCAATAGAACAAGAAGGATTAAAACAAACTCAAGGCATGTTACAGCGCCAAGAAGGAGAATTAACGGCGTTTCATGACAGGCAGAAAGCACTTTCCGAGGAATTGAGCGTTTTGCCTAGTCTAGAACGCCAACTCTCCGAAGAAACCACGTTCCATCAATCTCTCACCAGTCAAAGAGACAGTACATTAGGCAAAAAAGCGGTTATAACACAAGAAATTGCGAGGTGTTCTGAATTAGAAATCGAAGTGAAGCAATTAACATTAACACAACGTAAGTTGTTAGACGAAGTTAGGATTTACGACGAACTCGGATTAGCCTTTGGCAAAAATGGCATCCAGTCACTTATCATGGCCGCATCTATACCTCAACTTAACAACGATGCCAATGAATTGTTAGCGCGTCTAACTGAAAACCAAATGTCACTTAATCTCCAGATTGTTAAAGGCCGTAAGGATAGGCGTACCGGCTTGTCTATAGAAGAACTAGACATAAAAATATCAGATGGCCCCAGTACTCGTAGCTACGAAACATTCAGTGGAGGAGAAGCATTTAGAGTGAATTTTGCTTTACGTATTGCGCTTTCTAAATTGCTCGCACGTAGATCTGGAGCTCCCCTGCCAATACTTTTTATAGACGAAGGGTTTGGGTCTCAAGATGTTAGCGGGCAAGAACGGCTCACAGAAGCAATCCAATCAATTCAAGACGACTTTGATAAAATAATAGTCATTACCCATATCGAACAAATTAAAGAGGCCTTCCCTGTACATATATCTGTCACAAAGAGAGAGGACGGGTCCTCTTTCCAAATTGAATGAGAAGACACAAAGATATATATTTTTACTGAACATAAATTTGCAATCTGTGCCGATGGCTTTCGGTCACATACAATCTTTTTTTGTTGTCTACTTTAACTGATACAGGTGCCCAAAAGTATTTTTCAATCTGGGCTGATTCTTCATGTACGTCACCACCAAACAGTGTGACATCTGGTTCGAGATCAGACTTGGCTCGCGCTTGTGCTTCTTCAGCATTCCCTTCAAGCCATTCAATAGCCCATTTAGACGGGGTTGCTTCGCCTCTAAGTTTCATTACAAATTTACCATCCGGATTAAGCACTTGCACCCGCTCATTGCCCCAATCAGCTACATAAATATATCCCTCTCTATCTACCGCTACACTGGAGGGTCGGTGGAATTGTCCGTCTCCTTTTCCAGGGTAGCCATAACTAGCAAGAAATGTCCCGTCTTTGGAAAACTTTTGTATTCGGTCATTACGCCAATCCGCCACATAAACGCTTCCACCATAACTGATGGTAATTCCCCACGGTAAATTGAATTCTCCAATGCCATTTCCTTTTGATCCAAACGCGAGGAGAAATGTTCCATCTTTTGTGAATTTCTGTATTCTGTTGTTATGATGATCAACAACGTATAAGAAATCGTCCTGATCAAACGCGATACCTGACGGTCCGTCTAGGTGACCCTCCTTGACGCCTTCTTTCCCCCAAGAGACCAAGAATTTTCCTAAAGAATCAAAAACTGTAATCCTATTAGTGTATTCATCACTAACGTAAACGTTATTTTCACTATCTATTGCAATGGCTGTCGCCCATGTGAATTCACCTTCCCCTGTTCCAAAAGCCCCGAACGTACCGTAGTATTCACTGTCTATATCACACACTGTAACGCGAGTTGGAAGAGGTTCGTCTTCATAAGACCTACTCAGCACGAAAAGCTTCCCATCACTTCCAACAGCCGTATCAACCGGAAAATAAAACCCTCGGCCGTCCATTGTAGAAAGACCTATTGTATGGCTGTATCTTAGAAACATATCTACCTTTGAGAATCTTTAAAGATGTCTTTTGGGCACATACGAGTATAGAAATAAGAAAAACTTATTTCTATACTCGCTGGAATTCACGTGTTGAAGCTATGATTCTAAAAACTTCTACAGCGGTATTGCGCATCTGTTCATCAACAGTCATATCAGATGAACTAGAACTAGTTCCACGTAAAGCCATAAATGTCAAATTTTTTCTAGTTTCGAACGAAACATCTATTCCACCCATTTCATCCAAACAGTCATCTACAAATTGTTCAGGTGAGAAATCTGTATTGTGAGCAGCAACTACACGATCAGCCATAGCCTTTACTCCTGGTTTACAAATATCACCTAAATGTTCAGTTGCGAAATTAATCCTATCAACCAACGCCCCTGAGTTAATCCATTCAGTTCCTTCATGCCATCCTTCAACAGACGGCGGACCCAATAAATCCTGTCCCATATATTTGACTTGCATAGACTTATCGTAGATTTTTCTTCGCGGTCTATCAAATTCATCAGTCAGGCGAAGTATCCCTGCCACCAACTCTGCCGGTCCTTTTACTCTCTGATACCAGGATTCTCTAGTCTTAAAGAAATCGGCATTGAACAGTACCTGCAACATAAACTTTATGTCGTATCCGCTGTCAAAATAGGCTTTCTCTAAAACATCAATTGCGGTTTGATCTCTTGGTGGAACATATGGCCACTGAGGGACTGGCGGTTCATCGGCTACAAAGAAACTATACATATGCCTAGCAATAAATCGAGCAGTGGCTGGCTGTTGACATATAATATCTATTATATCTTCGCCATTAAACCGTCCCTTTTGGCCCAAAAACTCCTTTTCTCCATTATCGTGATCATCGCTACGATATTCGAAATGCAAGCCAATTCGGCCGCATGGCCAAATTGAGCCTCTTGAACATTTTGCAACCATATACTCAGTATTTGCAATAGTCCAGCCCGTAAAAGCACGAGCGCATTCTTTGATATCTTGTTCCGTATAGTTTCCTGTTCCCATAGAAAATAATTCCAGCAACTCTCGACCATAATTCTCATTTATGGCATCTTTATGATTGTCATGGTTATCAAGCCACACAATCATAGCTGGACTTTTGGAAAGTTCTATCAATAGATGTTTAAAATTACCCATGCCAAGCCCTCGAAACATTTTAATTTGGGTCATGAGGGCTTTC
>CAZSCD010000037.1:0-14107 GCA_964605345.1 uncultured Dehalococcoidia bacterium | reverse complement strand
CATTAAGTCTTAAATGTTTAGCATTTCAGTCTACCACAAGGGGTATCCAAAAAGTTCAAAACTACTCAACCATCTCCATGGCTACTATACATAAAATTACTGGAATCCAAGTCAAAGAAAGGGTAGTTTTTAGAATTGAGGGGTCAACGGGGGGTCAGAATGGCATGCCCTACCCCACATTCAGTGACGAGTTCATCTAACCGTAAACCCTGTTTACCACTGTATAAGGATGGCGGGAGCGCGAGGGAGTCGAACCCACCGCTCTAACCGAAGGGTCAAAGCCAACGGATTTGAAGTCCGCGAAGCCCACCGGGACCCATCCGCTCCCATCTCAGAAATCAAGCTAGAGTTGATTCTATTCGATCTTGTAGAACAGATTTAGGTACCGCTCCTACAATTTGATCAACAGGCTGTCCTGAATTGAAAATAATCAAAGAAGGTATGCTTCGTATACCAAATTGTGCAGCAGTTGAGGGACTAGAATCTACGTCTACTTTCACGAACTTCATTTTCCCATCAAATTCTTCGGCTAAATTTTCTACAATGGGAGCAATCATTTTGCAAGGACCACACCACTCAGCCCAGAAGTCTACCAATACTGGTATGGTTGCGTTGATTACCTCATCGTTAAATGTGGAGTCAGTAACGTTAATCGTTTTAGTCAATTGTTCCTCCGTAAAATATATAGGAAATATGGGATCGATTTATTTCCCAGATCCAATGTGGTTCTTATTGTAGGATATAAGTTTAATTATATAAAGGATTATTAATCAAGATAATCACTGTAATCGATAACCACACTATCTACTTCTTTCCACCAGAAAGACCCTAGTTTTAATCCTTTAGGTACTTCAAAAACCATCCATCCTGATGCCTTATAATCTTTAGATAATTCTATTTCTCCATGTAAAATCGGGCTATATTTGTCTTGGTTTGGGTTATTTGGTTCTGCAGAGTCAACAATTTTAGCCTCAGTATAGGCATTTAGAGCATATATCCTGTCACCTCGTCTATCACCAATCTGAGCAGCTTGGTCGTCAACTAAAACAGGTATAACTGTGCTAGATCTGTTAACTACGGTTACATTTACCACAACAAGTTGCATGTTTGTAGATTTGGGACTAATGAGTCTTCGTGCGCCTGTGGCATCTGCAAACTCTACGGTGTTTACTATTTCTGGTAAGGTAACTCTGATTTCCAAACTACGCCCACCTGATACTATCAAATCGGAGTCAGTTCCCCCACATGAATAAACACTTATCATGGTACTTATTAACCCAATTATAACAAGGAACCGACACATTTTTTTATTAATTCTACTTGGAATTCCATATGTGAATGATTTGTTAGTTGAAAACACAACCAGTCCTCTCAGTTAGTTTTAATCACAGACTAAATAAAAAAATCATGTTACTGTATGAAGTGAAGGCATTGATCTAAGTTTACCAATCAAATCAGGAAGAACTGATAGAAGATAATCAACATCTTTTTCGGTATTATCATGACCTACAGTAATACGAAGGCTGCTCTGAGCTAAATTTGCCGGCAATCCAATTGCAATAAGCACATGAGATGGCTCTAAAGATGCTGAAGAACATGCACTTCCACTAGAAGCACATATTCCAGAAAAATCCAGAGCTATTAAAATGGGTTCTCCTTCAACATTTTCAAATGAGAAATTGACGTTGTTTGGAAGTCTGTTAGTTGGATGGCCGTTTAGATGAGCTTTATCTATAGTTTGATTGACCCCATTAATGATTTTATCTCTGAGGTTAGTCAATTTAATCTTCATCATGTCGCGTTCTTCGTTCACTATCCGAAATGCTTCCGCTAAACCGACAATCCCAGGCAAATTTTCAGTACCTGAACGTCTTTGTCGTTCTTGTCCCCCGCCCATTTGTTGAGTTTCGAATGGGGTACCCCTCTTAATGTATAAGGCACCTATACCTTTTGGACCACCAAATTTGTGTGCTGACAAACTTAGTAAGTCAACTCCCAATGATTTTACATTCACATCCAAAATACCTGCGGCCTGTACAGCGTCAGTATGGACATATATTTGATGATTAACGCGTTTGGCTTCTTCTTTAACTAAGCGAGAGATTTCCGCCACAGGTTCTATGGTTCCTATTTCGTTATTTGCCAACATTACGCTCACAAGGATAGTTTTTTCTGTAATTGAATCTCTAACGTCAATTGGGTTTACCAAACCATCTTTGTCAACAGGTAAGTAGGTAATTTCAAACCCAAATTGTTCTAATTGATGACAGGTATGCAGAACTGCGTGATGTTCTATGCTTGTAGTAATTATATGATTTCCAACGTGTTGCAGTGCAAAGGCTACTCCTTTCAGCGCGGCGTTATCTGATTCAGTTCCTCCGCTTGTGAAAACTATTTCGCTTATCCGAGCGCCTATAATGTTTGCTACAATTTCCCGAGATTCATCTGCAGCTTTGCGTGCTTGTTGGGCGATCGTGTATATGCCAGAGGGATTGCCATACGTTTCATTGAAATAAGGTAACATCGCATCTAGTACTTCAGGTCTTACTGGAGTAGTAGCTGCATTATCCATGTAAATCATTTTGTCAGATTCTAACATCAAATTGTTTTCTCATTAAATAGATGGTTCGGTACTATTTGTAGTATTGAATCATTTTAGCATGAGGGATAATTATCTATAAAGTCTTCGTGCACTACATTGATGGTTATATTATAGATTCTATATTAACGATAAAGGAATTCATAATTTACAATCGTGAGGTTTGTTGTTTTGGAACTAGTTTTTATATGTAGAGTAACCTATGAGTTTGTAGGCTAATTTAGCTGCTGTGAAAGCACATGACTCGGGTCCTTCCATCGGACTCAATTCTGTTAAATCAAAACCTACAATTTGTCTCTCACCAGCTATAGTTTTCAACAAATATAAGATTTCTATCCATGTTATACCACCAGGTTCTGGAGTTCCAACTGCAGACATCAATGACACATCTAATACGTCAAGATCTATACTTATGTAGACATTCTTGGATAGTTTGTGGAGTATCTTTTTCGCCAATTGAGTAATATCAGGTATATTGTTATGCCAAAAATAGACGGGGAGATTAACTTCTTCTATGAACTTATATTCTTTTTCACTTAAACTTCTTACACCTACTTGAACCATAGGGCAAATATCATAAATGCGACGAGCAGTTGATGCGTGTCCCCATTGAGTTCCCATGTAATCATTTCGTAAATCTGAATGGGCGTCCAGGTATAATACCGATAGATCTGAATGCATTTCATTCATTGCTTGCACGGCTCCAATCGATATAGAATGTTCTCCTCCCAAAAGAACCAGCATTTGTTCCTTTGATAAACTCGAAACAACTGCACGACGTACTTGTTCAATTAAGGCTTTTGGGCTACTTAGATCTGGTGATATTTCTGGTGTTGTGTATATTCCTACAGACGAAATATCGGTGTTTAGTTCTAAATCATAATCCTCCAAATGGCGAGAAGCCTGAATAATTGCAGATGGTCCATACCGTGCCCCAGTTTTATATGATGTAGTGCTGTCGTAAGGCACAGGCATGACAATTACTCGACTATCAGATGAAGTAGTTTCGGTTTGATCTGTGTCCAAAAATGTGTTCCAGTGAACATTGACACCGCCTAAAGGAGAATGTTTCCTATTCATCATATTGTGGCTCTAATGTTGGAATTAGATTTGCACGTTCTTTTTGTATACCTTGATACGCTTCAGCAGAAGTTAGATATTCATCACCACGTTCGAGTGTCCACATTTCTATTTTAGTTAATGAGAATGTATCTTCAATGTGTGTTAAAGAAGGTCTGGCATCGAAGTTTTTACAGGAGAAAATATCTATATTCGCATAACATTTAGATGGGAAAGTGTGAATACTTATGTGACTTTCTGCAATAAGTACGAATCCAGACACTCCCCAATCTTGCGGTTTTTGTCCATTGTACGTATAAACTTGAGGTTTTATGATTTTGGTCATACCAATTACAGATGGGTATTCATCTAGAAATTTATAGATGAGTTTAACGTCTTTTAATTTGTTTGCATCCGTTCCTTTGCCATTAATTACAAGGTGCAATTGATCGGCCTCTATCAAAGGATTTTTGAAAGTCTATCGTGGGACATCTAGAGTAACATTCTATAGATGTGCAGACAATATCTAGCACATCTGTTTACTTTGAGAGTCATTTTATCTTTTTGTAATAGGTACATATGGAATATTCATGAATTTACATGCCAAGTTTCTCTTGATACAGAATACAATAATGTTATAAAATTCAACACCATTTGGTTGAATTCATGTATTGCGGTAGCATTCCAGTAGACTCTTTAGTTATTATTATATAGTTGAAATAACTAGCTTATGTGAAAACGATATGATAGAAGTAAAAAATGTAACAAAATCATACGGTGAAATCCAGGCAGTTAATGGTATTTCGTTTAATGTAGAACGAGGCGAAATATTAGGTTTTCTGGGTCCCAATGGGGCTGGTAAAAGTACCACCATGAAAATTATAACTGGTTTTCTCCCACCCAGTACAGGAAAAGTGACTGTAGCTGGATATGACGTAGTCGAACAATCATTGCAAGCTAGGCGACAGATCGGCTATTTGCCAGAAAATGTTCCTCTATATACAGATATGACAATCGAAGATTACTTGACTTTCATGGGTAGGATTCGAGAAATGACAAAATCTCATTTGACTAGGAGAATCAACGAAGTAATTGAGGTTTGCCGTTTAGAAACATACCGAAAGTCTCATATCAGTAAGTTATCTAAAGGTTTTAGGCAACGCGTTGGTATTGCCCAAGCTATCCTTCATGAACCTGACGTTCTTGTTCTTGATGAACCAACAATTGGTATAGATCCGATACAGGTTGTAGAGACACGTGAGTTAATTAAAGAACTTGGAGGAGATAGAACTCTGATAATTAGTACCCATATACTACCTGAGGTAAGTATGATATGTGGTAGAGTAATTATCATTCATCAAGGCAAAATTGTAGCCGTTGATACTCCGAACAACCTATCTTCTAGACTGAAAGGTTTGGAAAGTATAGAACTCGATATTAAAGGAACTCAGAAAGAAGTCATGAAATCTCTCCGTGCTGTTGAAGGTGTACAAGATGTCACTAAGGTCTCTGTTAAAGGAGGAGGATTTGCCACATACAGAGCAGACATTGATCAAGAAATGTCTGTTAAAGCCAGACTTGCTTCATCTGTGGTGAATGAAGGATGGGACTTAACTAGATTTGAACCTGTTGGCATGACGTTAGAGGAAATATTCTTGCAACTGACTACCAACGAAGAGGAGCCTATATCTTGAGAAACGTTTTGGCAATAACCTGGAAAGAAAGTAAAGCGTATTTTTCTACTCCAATTGCGTACGTAGTAGCTGCTGCATTTCTTTCATTAACAGGAATTTTCTTCGTGTCCGATACGACTGGAATCTTTCCTCAAAGTAGCGTACGAGGATTCACGGGCTGGGCAAGTTTCTTTGTTTTGTTTCTTGCACCCATATTGACAATGCGACTTTTCGCGGAAGAACAAAAATCTGGAACTTTGGAGTTATTGTTAACGGCACCAGTTAGAGATTGGGAAGTTGTGATTGGTAAATATTTAGCCAGTCTAATGGCTTTTTTGGCCACAATTGGACCAACACTATACTATGTTTTGCTATTATACTTTTTCGGAGACCCTGATACTGGACCAGTTGTAACGGCCTATTTAGGCTTATTCATGCATGGTTCAGCTGCATTGGCGGTCGGACTCATGGCTTCTTCACTGTCATCAAATCAAATAATATCTGCTGTAGTGGGTGTTGCTGTGTTATTGACTCTTAGTTTTGTAAATCAGATAGCAGCCTCGATGTCTGGAATTGCTGCAGATGTGTTGTATGCACTATCTATAAATGCTCATTTCGAAGACTTTTCTAGAGGTGTTATTGATACTAGTGACGTTGTTTATTACCTGAGTTTGATACTGATGTTCCTGTTTTTGACTGTAAGATCCATTGAGACTCGAAGGTGGAGATAAGTGAAAAATTCATATGGATTAGATGATAACCTAAAGGAAATAATCCGAACATCGATAAGGTCTACTGGATTTTGGGCTTCGATTGCTGCTATGTTTGGAGTTTTGATGATCGTAGCTGGTGGGGTCTTGTTTCTCGGAATAAGTGAGCTACGTAATTTTGCCATTAGTGTGTTGGTGTTAGGTATTGTGCTTCTCATGCTAACACTTGTTTTAGCACCAAGAACAATAGCTATATATCTATCTGGCAGACAAGGTAAATATGGCGCGAATGTCATTGTAATGGTGGTGGCTTTCACAGTAATTCTGATTTTAGTGAACTTTTTGGTAATGCGGAATCCATATAGGTTGGACTTAACATATACCAGATCCTTTACCTTGGCACCAAGAACAATTCAAGTTCTAGAAGAACGTTTGGACAACCCTGTAGAAGCCATTGCATTTTTCACTGTTTCAGATCCAGATAAACAACAAGTTCAAGACCTATTGGGTTTATATGCCAGAGAAACTGATAATTTCTCCTTTAGATTCGAAGATCCTGAGTTAAATAGGAGCCTTGCCGAAAATTACAACGTCACTGAATATCCAACCATAGTGTTTGAAGACATGGAATTGAACGCTCGTGAACATGTCACATCATTTAGTGAACAGGAATTCACTACGGCTCTTTTGGTTGTTACGGGTGAGTCACAAAAGCGAATTTATTTGTTGACAGGACACGGAGAACGTTCGGTGGGTACTAATGTGAAACCTGGAGAACTTGACAGAAATGGATTTGACTTAGCTGTTATTGGACTTCAGGATGACAATTATGATGTTCGTCATTTGAGTCTTAGACAGTCAGGTGAAGTTCCTGAAGATGCTGCAGTTTTAGTGATTGCCGGTCCTACTGAAGATTTACTTGAAGGTGAATTGGATATCATATCTGATTATGTTTTTGGAGGTGGACGCATAGCTGCATTATTTGATCCAGGTACTCCTAAAAGCTTTGTGGATTTCATTTCTCAATGGGGCGTGACACTTGGTGGTGATACTATTGCTGATATAGTTAGCTCAATTAGAGACGAAGAACTCACACCTTTGATTCAACGAGCTAATGGACAATATGAACAAAGATTACTGGGGCAACCTACAAATAGTCAGGCTACGGGAATTGAAATAACAGATAGACTTGATGTGACATTTTTCCCTGCCGCAACGTCTATTGATCCAGTTGTTCCATATGATGAAATGCCTCTTCAAATAAACATCTTTGACTTAGCAAGTACTACTCCAGCTAGTTGGTTGGAAACTGACGTAGAAGATATAAAAATCTCTGCTGGAGAGAGATTTGGTCCATTTAGCGTTGTATCAGCCGTTGAAGCAATGGGTCCTATGGATACTGTTGACACTCAATATAAGAGTCATTCGGTCGCGAAATTCGTTATTTTTGGAGATTCTGATTTTGCTAAAAACCTCTTTATTGCTAACGACGACAACAAAGATCTGTTCTTGAATTCTATTAATTGGCTTGCAGAAGATTTCGAACTTATATCTGTCCGAAGTGAATTGTTTCCAGTTCGACGTCTTGTAGTTAACAAACGCGAATCAAAGTTTATTCAGTGGTCCGGTTGGGTTTTCCCACCTGCGGCGATGTTTCTTACTGGTGCCATAATTTGGTGGCGCAGGAGATAAATTTTAGGATACCGTTATGAGTCTGCGCACAAGTATTGCCATGGTTTTGCTCGCTATAGCTGCTGGTGTTTTAGTATATGTGAATCCCTTTGCAAAGGAAGAGGAAAAAGTTGAAAAACCACCATGGTTCTATCAGGTATCAGAAGACGATTTAGAAACAATTGAGGTCATCAACGGAGATAATCAGGTCAAGTTCCTGAAAATTGCAGAACGCACATGGGTCTTCGAAGATCCTGCAGGAATCCCTCCTAAACACGAACGATGGGGAGGTATAAGTCTCTTAGTTGCTGGCCCACAAGTACGACGTAATTTAGAAACTACAGCCACAACAATAGAAAACCCTGAACAATACGGCTTAGATGAACCAACAATAATGATAAATGTTGGCCTCTCCCGTGGGAGGAATCTGAATGTTAGACTTGGTAAGAAAACTACTGATGGTCGGCATCATTATGGACAGGTAATTGGATTCCCTCAGTTATTTCTAGTTGTCCGTAATTGGGGAGAGGTAGTGGGTCGTTTGGCTGCTGAACCACCACTCCCAAAGTGGTTTGTTAAACGCAATCCAGAAGATATATTGGAAGTTAATATTTATTCTGGAACCAAAACGTCAGATGAAACACATCGTGTTAGATTCACACAGGATCAAGATGTGTGGACGGTAAGAGATTTTTCTAATGATCTAAAAGATCGAACCGTTGATATCGATTTATGGTCAGACATAGTCCCACTTTTAACTGGTCCTCCGAATGTATCAATTGAAGTCGTAGCTGTAGAAGATGGTGATCACACTTTTTGGGGAATTACTGACGCCTCTCCTATGATAGAAACTAGATTCATGTCTTTGTCAGATAAGGGAACATCGTTTTTAGATGCAATGTCTTTTACCATAGGCTCTAAAATCCCAGATAAACAAGGATATTATGCGAGGCCAGAGATAGATAAATTTGTCAAACCTGTTGTCTTCCTAGACGCTCAGTGGACTGAACAGTTACTTGATTTCTTGAGTAATGTCCCATATGGAACAGACTAATAAACCCAACGGTTTATATTGTCACATTGTCAATCTCTTGTATAGAAACAAGAGTCTTTCGGGCAAAGAAAATATGTCATCTAGAGCTTCATAACCTATATCCTGGCACATAGTTTTCAGATAGTCATGTCCATTTTTGTCAACAGTTAAACAGAATGCATTGATACCCTTGCTTTTGGCTTCAGTGAGAGCCATTTTTGTATCATGCACAGCATATTCTTTTTCTACCCCTTCACGACTATATCCTCTATCTTGTGGACGTCCATCACTAATTAGAAAAAGTAGTTTGGTTCGCGCATCTTGTTTGTCTAATTTGGAAGTGGTATGTCTAATAGCAGGTCCCATACGGGTCGCATGCAATGGAGATATTCGATCAATACGTTTTTTAACCATATCTGAAAATGTTTCTTCTAAATCTTTGATAACGTAAAATTCTACGTTCTCACGACCATATCCAGAAAAGCCATAAATACCATAAATGTCTCCTATGGCTTCTAGGGCATTGATAACAAGAACTAAGGCTTCTTTTTCTATATCTATGATTCGTTTATGTGTTTGGCGTACGGATGCGCTGCGTTTAGTTTGTAACCAAGACATGTATTGGGATGGATCTTTTGGAACATTCGTGTATTCAGACAGCTTGTGTGTTTCTTCAATTGCTTCCGCTGTGGATGCACTAGTGTCCAAAAGAAAAGCAACCGCTACATCTCGTTGTACCTTGTTACGTCTCCAATAATATTTATCACTTGGACTGGCTCCAGTTCGAATATCAACCATTGCTTCAATAACATCATCTATGTCTATTTCGTCACCGTCTTCTAATCTGCGAACTTTTCGGAACATTTCAGGTACCATCATTTCAAACTGACGCCTTATCTGTGTTACCAATGGCCCACAGCCATGTAAGGTCGTAGTAAAATAACTAGGGTCTCCTTCGTCCATTGTTTTTTGCTTTACTATGCACCATCTAGGTTTATAGTCATTAGCTCGGAAATCCCATTCATCATACACAAAAGTCTGAGGTTCAGTAGGCTCAAGTGAATCTCCTTCTTCTTCAACATGTGCTGAATCACCAGGAATGTATTCAGAATCATTTGGTATGACCGACCCGGTTTCCTTTAAAATATTGTCTGCATAAGCTCCATGAGATGTATGTGATTCCTCATGCAGTCCATTTGATGACAGTTCAGCACTGTTCTCAATAAGTTCCTCTAATTGTTCCTGAGTAATACCGTCTTCGTCTCCAGATTGTTCACTTTTGCGTAAACGTGACAATAATTGAACTAATTCTGGTTTGAAATCTCCTCTGTAATCAACTTCCTTGGCCGGTTGGTATTCTTTATCACTTTGTGTTTCGTTCCCAACATTCATTTGATCTATAAGTTGATCCAAGTCATCTTCTTCTGAGTACATATCATTGGATTCATCTATATTAATGGTGTCCCATTGATCTTGTTCCACTTCTGAGTTTGGAATCTGAGATATAACTGCATATATACGAATTGTTGCTTCAGACACGTCTTCTACTGTGCTGTATGGTATTAAAATGCGCTTGACCAATCCAAGGATTTTATTGGCTTCTGCCTTGTATTGCATTGGAACGATTGTTTTGCCATTTTTTTGAAGTGTTACTCTAACCAAAAATTCAACTAGTGCTTCTTTTGCTGGTAGTGATTTGATTTCTGGACGATCAATAATTGAATCGTTTTGTACGGATATATAAGCTCGTTTAATACCCAAGTATTCAGATAACACTCTAGTATCTAAACGACCATCTTCAACAATGGAAAATATATCCAAGGCTAATGTGCGATCATTAAACAAGTTAAAAAAACGTTGCATATCGGTAATGGATGATTCAGTAATGGTAGTTGTATTGAGTTCGATAGAATCGTCTTCACTTTTGATTATGTTGAACTGTTTTGTTTCTAATATTGATCTGGTATCGGTAAATATATTTGATGGAGTAGCAAACTCAAACCTAAAGCTGCCAAATTCTATATGAGCTACTTGGTGTGTAGATATTACTTTAAACCAAGAAAAGTTTTCCTCTTTGGTGGAGTACCGATTAATTATGGCAGGGAGAAATACTGTTACACCTTCAGTTGAAGGTGATTCATTGGAAACCCAGCCTATATTCTTGTCAACTAGTTCAACAGTGGTCGCAAGTTCAACTTCTTCTCCAGCCAGTCCCCTACAGTACATCTCCATGACATTTTCTATTCTATCGAAATCTACACTTGATGAAAGATTTTCCAGTATTTTCTCTGATCGCGAAGATTCGATTTTGAAATAGGCCATACCTCCAGCAGGGTTTTGTTTTAAGATATTGAGCCCTTCAGCATACCAATCATCAATTTGCTCGGGTGTAATTCTCTTTAATACCGTTGGGCAATTAGATATAAATGCCAAGGCAGCATTGCCAGATGTATCAACCAATGTGTCACACATTTCAAGAATTCGAGAATGATTGGTTGAAGGGATTTGGCCCAATGCTTCAGAAATCCCTAAAATCGCTGCAGGTATATTAGTCATGTTAGATTTAACTAGATGTTCAGACAATGTAATAAATGTAAAACGTTGATCTACTGGTATCTTAGGCAACGATTTATGAATGGATTCAAACAACCCTTTTGTTTCTCGCCATGTTGTATCAAATAAAGTAGATGCTAATGACAGAAATTCCATCTTGTTGTTCTTCAGTGAAGACCAAAATTTTCTACTCATGTTAAGACAATCTATTGCAAGTTCCATGGAATTCCCGGAACAAAGGTGGAGGAATTTAACTAGTTCTTCCAATTCGGTAAATGTGGAGTTCTTCAATAGCTCTGGGCTAAATTTGAAGAAGTCACAAGCAAGATTATTTGATTTCCAAGTCCCTGTGGATAACACGTCCCCAAGATTTGACCATTTTTCAAGATCAACAAACGATAAACTCTCAATACTTTTGGGACTAGACTGAAAATAAGATGTTGCAAGTGCGTGAGACTTGGAACAAAGTGAACTTCCATATTCAGCCCATTTAATAAAATGATTGAATGGAATAGATCCAAGCATAACAGGACTGACTTTGAAATATTTGGAAGCTGTTTCCCATGAACGAGATCCCTGTTCAGTAATTTCCAGTCCAATTTGCGCCCACATTACAATTTGAGAGTTTGTAACAGATGTGGCAATCAGTCGAAGAGATCGATCAAATTCCTCATGTAGGACATCTGGATATCTTTTAAGTTTATCTTGGATTTGTTTTATTGATTGAGATTTACTGTGGGCCAAAGATTTTCCTTGCCTGAAGTTCTATCTATCAAATATATGAATTGGTTTAGGATTCTCGCGGTAGCTCCAAATATAATGTTGCCTTCATGTGAATAACTAATATCACTGATTCGAGTTTTGTTTAACGTCATATTGTGATTCACTTGTGTATCGTATTCAATTAAACTAGTGATTGGGACTTCGATAACTGACTCAACTTCTGCACGGTTCAGTTCAAATTTATATGGATTGGGAATGGTAGCTACGTATGGTGTAATTAAAAAATGTGAACTGGTTGGTACACTATCCAATTTACCTAAAACTTCCACATCATTTATCAGAACTCCCATTTCTTCGTATGTCTCACGTAGAGCTGTATCAAGCAAATCTCTATCGTTTTGATCTTTGCTTCCACCCGGAAAAGAAATTTCTCCTTTGTGATGTTCTACTTGATCAGTACGTCTATTCAATATTATATGATATTGATTCTGTGTGAAATACAATATAACCAACACAGCTGCAGGTGATAGTGACTTGTCATGTGTGAGGTTGATCTTATTACTTGACAGAGCTTTCTGGAAAAAAGCTCGCATATTTTTTTTCATATAACACGAATTTTTTCTTTAACTACACATAATTTGCCATTTTATTCAAAGATTGCCGAAATTATTTCCTCAATACTTTGTTGAATAGATGGATCATCCGTAACTGCCCAATTGACTGCAACTTGGCAAGCACGTCTTGGATGAATTCCTTGTGTGATTAATTTGCCAGCATATATTAACAGCCTCGTACTCGCCCCCTCTTCCAGGCCATGTTCACGTAGATTCCGTATTTTTTCACCTAGTTTGGCTATTTGCATAGCTGTGTCGGTATCTACTCCAGATTCGTGTTCGATTATATTAGCTTCAATATCTTTAGGAGGAGGATTGAATTCAATAGAAACGAATCTTTGCCTCGTACTGTGTTTTAAGTCCTTAAGTGCACTTTGGTATCCAGGATTGTATGACATCACAAGTAAAAACCCTTCAGCAGCCTCTAGCAATTCTCCTCTTTTCTCGACAGGTAAGATACGGCGATGATCTGTGAGAGGATGTATAAGAACAGTTGTGTCTTTTCTAGCTTCCACAATTTCGTCAAGGTAACAGATCCCACCTGCTTTGACAGCTCTAGTTAAGGGGCCATCTATCCAAACGGTTTCGTCTCCTTCAAGTAGATATCTACCAACCAAATCGCTTGCCGTTAAATCTTCATGACAAGCTATAGTCACCAATGGTAATGATTGACTGTTTTTATTTTTAGAAGGAATCGGTTTGGACTTAGGAGAGTCATTACGCATTTTAGTGAGGTGTCTGCCTAATTTAAAGGACATATATTCCACAAATCTAGTTTTGCCACAACCTGTGGGACCCTTCAATATTACTGGTACGTTTTGATTATAAGCTGCTTCGAAAAGTTCTACTTCATCACCTGTGGCAACGTAATATGGTTCTTCTTCAAAATGGTACTCTTCTATAATATAACTTCTATATAAAGTTTTGGTTGATTTAGTCATGTCTAATTGATAATCTCCTAGATTTTGTGTAACCGTTCGATCCACAACGTATTTATTTGTTTTGTTAACTGTTCGATGTCACCATTATTATCTATAACAACATTAGCAACTGTGAGTCTGTCATGTTCTGATATCTGTGATTTCATCCTAGCCTCAATTGTTTCTTTATCGAATCTCTGCTGACTTGTCATTCGTTTTATAACTCGTTCTTTCGTAGCGATCGTCACCCATACTTCATCAACTAATGAAACCCAATTTGCTTCAATTAGTAAAGCAGCTTCTACAACAATTATCTTTTTAGAATTATCGCAAAACTCTGATATCAACTTTTTTACAATATCTAAGATACGTGGATGGGTTATTGCGTTCAAATGACTAAGTAATTTAGCATCGGCAAAAACTATATGGCCTAATTTATCTCTGTCTATAGTGTCATTTGGCAAAAGTATTTCTTTACCAAATACTTCCACGATTTCTTCCCAAGCATTACTTAAAGGTTCACATACTTTGTGTCCAATCATATCCGTATTG
>CAZSCD010000036.1:0-4524 GCA_964605345.1 uncultured Dehalococcoidia bacterium | reverse complement strand
ACATCGCTACGATAAGCCCTACGGCCACCGAAATACTCTACGCCGCAGGCGGGTCAGCTATCCTTAGAGACAGTTCTTCAACCTTCCCAGTTGAGGTACAAGAATTACCAGACGTGGGCGGTGCTTATAATCCATCAATTGAAGTATTATTGAAATCAAAGCCTGACCTTGTAATAATAGAAGCGTTGACTCAAGCTAGATTTGCGCCGATACTACAACAATCAGGACTTAAAGTCATTGCCGTAAAGGCCGAGACTGTCGAAGACATCACCAACCATATAATTAACATTGGAAACATAATAGGTAAAAGTAGTGTTTCCACAAAAAAAGTATCTGAAATAGAAAGCCGGCTCAAAGAAATCGAAAATTCTGACGATCGCAGTGTTTTAATTCTGATATCAGATCAGGATCAAAATCTTTATGCTGCGGGTCCCAAATCCTATCCTGGTTTAATCGTCAATATTGTAGGAATGGAAAACAAAGCGAATAATCTTTTAGAATCTGGTCCTTACCCTGGATTTTCTATGGTATCTGCTGAAATTATCCTTTCAGCAAACCCTGATATCATCCTGACCATAACTCCAGTACCAGAACCAGCACCCAGACTATCTGAAACAATAACACGAATACCTCCATTTGCAGCATTGATTTCGGTACAAAAAGGAAATATATACGAAGCTGATGCAACTCTGTTTCTACAAGCTCCTGGCCCAAGAATACTTGAAGCCATTAACTCTCTCAAGCATATGCTGGAATCCAAAGACGATTAAGTTGCAAATTGGAACACTGGATAAAATATAGTTACCTGTTAATATTTTCGGTTTTATTAATTCTAATAGGCTTATTGGCTGGACCTAGCAATCTGACTCTAAAAGAAATTTTTGAAGGATTATTTGTCTTAGACGAAGAACACATATCTAGCACTATAATTTGGAACATTAGAATCCCTCGAATAGCTGTGTCGATTGTAACCGGCGCTTGCCTTGGACTCGCTGGAGTTCTAATACAACTCTCTACTCGTAGTACATTTGGAGACCCAAATCTATTTGGCGTTGGTGGCGGCTCTATAATTTTCCTGGCGACTGCAACAGCTGGCATTGTTGCCTTAAATCAAATAACGATTTTTGTAGGATGTTTAATATCTTCACTATTGGTTGCATTAGTGTTATCGAAATTAATTTCCAGCAAAGACCTTTCCCCAGTTAAACTTGCAATCATAGGTATAGCAATAGGAGCCTTAACTGTTTCTATAGGAACATCTATCATATCACTGGGTCGCGTATTTCCTACTCAGGTAATAGGTTTGATAACGGGATCATTTAGTAGCAGCAACTGGGAAACATTAAAATATATATTCCCAACATTCACCATATGCCTGGGGTCGTCCCTTTTACTATCCAAGAAATTTTACCCTATAATGTTGGGAGACGTTCTATCTAAATCGCTAGGAGTTAATCCCATAAACACACGGACTTTATCAATGGGATTGGTGGGCATATTAGCGGGCTCAGCTGTATTTGCAGGTGGGTTAATAGCTTTCATAGGTCTACTGTCGCCTCATATTACACGGAGATTATTGAATAGCTCTCCAACACATCTCGTCATCGGATCTTCGTGGATAGGCGCTATTCTAGCTATAGGTGCAGATCAAATATCTAGGCTTTTATTTGCTCCAACGGAATTACCAGTAGGAATGGCCACAACTATCTTAGGAGCACCGTTAATGATTTATCTGGCATGCAAAATGAAATGAATATATTCGTTGAACAGATAAGTCTAACAGTTAGGAATACCTCGATAATTCGAAATATCTCCTTCACTATCCCTGATGGACATTTCACATGTATTGTGGGAGCTAATGGATCCGGCAAATCTTCGATAATGCGAATCATTTCAAAAGACATTACCAATTACTCAGGATTTGTAACAGATATCAGACAAGATCAGATGGCTTATTTGCCTCAGAATATCAGATCTCCTTTGTTTCTTAAGACTATTGAAATAGTTCATTTAGGGTTTTATGGACAAAAACTAACAATTCATGAGAAAAACTTAGCCTCAGAAAAACTTCTAGACACATTTGGAATTAGCCATATAAAAAACACCTCTTTCACAGACATATCAGCAGGAGAAAAACAGAGGACGTGGCTAGCATTTGCACTGGCGCAATCCAAGAATCTAATGCTTTTGGACGAACCTTTAGCAGATATAGACATTAAGGATCGCAAACGATTTTATGGGCTACTAAGATCTATTGTTGATGAAGGCAATACTTTAGCCCTAATAACACACGACATAGATTTAGTTCTTAACTTCTGCAACCACATGATCGTATTGGAAAAAGGTGAGAAAATTTTTGAAGGCAATCCTGCAAACTTTGAGTTAAATGACAGTATTGCAGAACTGAGAGTGCATCCTTTCTCTACCGATAAAGGCATTTAACTCAAAATCAACTACCGCGATGATAATCCCCAATGGGACTCCTAGCCACTTTGTTCCATCTGGATAGAATTGGTTAACTACACAAGACTATCTTTTTATATGACACCTTATGATTTAGTCAAAATCTTATGAGTTTGAAGAGCATCCGAAAGCAAGTCTTCTTGAGAGGGACCGTTGAACAATATATGACCCATTTTTCGTCCAGGGCGGACATCCGATTTACCGTACGAATAGATTCGTGCGTTTTGGTTTTTCAAGATCCAATTTGTCGTACTTGAATCAGTTAGATATGTATACTCTACACCCAGCACATTCAACAAAACTGTAGGTGTGATTTGCTGAGGATTTACAAGTGGCAAGCCTACTAGTGCTCGAATCTGAAGTTCATATTGAGACACTGTGAATGAGTCTATTGTGTGATGCCCAGAGTTATGTGGTCTGGGAGCGATCTCATTGACTAGAAGTTCTTGATTTTCTAGCATGAACATCTCAACACAAAAAACACCTGGTTCTCCTATATTCTTTATAACTTCTTGAGCGAGATCTTGAGCTCTTCTTCCTGTTTCCGTGGAAATTCTAGCTGGAGATATACTTATTCTCAAAATACCATTTTCATGAATGTTCTCAGTTGCTGGAAAAGTCACTAATTTGGTTTTCCCATCGTAGCCCACCACAACTGATAGCTCGATTTTATAAGGTACTACTTGCTCAACTACCCATGGCCCATCTCCTTTCAAAACTTTTTCGATACCGGCGATATCCTGAGAATTCGATATTCTCCAATGCCAGTGACCATCATATCACAGCGTGGCTGTATTAAATATCCAGGGTAGCTCTAGTTGAACCACACCCAATTCCGCAGGGTTTTCTATAACAGTATGTTTTGTTACAGGAATGTGGTTTTTTGTTAGGAAATGCTTTTCTTTGGTTCTATCTTGAGCAAGTCCTAAACTTTTGCTTCCTGGCCTGACCCTGATTATCTTTTCCAGACTTTCCGTTAAGTTCACGGGGATATTTTCCCATTCCAAAGAAGCGCAGTCAGATACATCCGCGAATTTTTTTAAAGTATCTACGTCATCAAAAGGTGAGTCGAATACTACATTAGCAAATCTCTTTGCTGGTGCATTTGATGATGGATCCCAAACTGCTACTTTGTAACCAAAACGTAAAGCAGCTTCAGCAAAAAAGCCTCCAATTTGACCGCCCCCTAGCATCCCCAGAGTGCTACCTAAAGGAATGATCGCGTTTCGATCCTCAACTTTCAAACTGCACCCCGTGACTCCGGATCTAACAATACAGATTCTGTCAGGGCGTTTCGCCATTTTCTCAATCTAGTTTTTAAGCCTTCGTCTTGAATGGCGAGTATTTCTGCGGCTAAAACAGCAGCATTTTCCGCCCCTTCTATCGCAACTGTGGCTACTGGAACACCTCTTGGCATTTGAACTATGGAAAGTAACGAATCCATGCCTTTAAGGTGTTCTAAGGGTACTGGCACTCCAATTATTGGGAGTATGGTTTTAGCAGCAAGCATACCGGGTAAATGCGCAGCTCCACCCGCTCCAGCTATGATTACCTTTATTCCTCTATCTTCCGCCTTTTCCGCATATTCAAATAACCAGTCGGGCGTTCGGTGAGCAGATACAACTCTGAGTTCATTCTCAATCTCAAAATGATCCAATAGATCAACAGATTTTTTCAAAATTGGGAAATCAGAAGTACTGCCTCCAACTATACCCACTAAAGGATTCCCTTCTTTCCTAGTATTTATAAGCATACCAATCTCCTTGTTGCTATGAATACCATATCAGAAACGATACGGAAATAGTTTAGATTGACTTCCTTGATTTTGTAAACACTAAGAGCGAAATGTAGAAGGAACCAAGCTTGGATTCTTCGTAAAGTGTAACCTTGGCTTCTCTTTATAAGCAATTCATATGGTGTCGCTGTGGACTTTTCCAGCGTAGGGACGTCTCAGGTCCAAGCGAGGAGTGAGACAGAAAGCGTATTCGTGTACTGAGCCTATGCTATAATAAACCATCTTAGAATGAATTCTATGACAAATACAAACAACTGAGGTGCGAA
>CAZSCD010000035.1:0-3968 GCA_964605345.1 uncultured Dehalococcoidia bacterium | reverse complement strand
ATTGAAGCTAGAAGAATTAGGCCAATGTCTAATGGACCTGTTGATCCTAAAGAGCTACCACATCCGCCTCCTTGAGTAGTACTTTCGGTTGATTGGTCGTTTTGTATAGGCGAGTTCCCTTCAATAGTTTCATTAGATGTAATGCTTGGAGTGATATTAGTTGTATTTGATGCTGAGACAACTGTAGGGACAGATGTAGCTGTGGATATAGGAGTAACTGTAGGGACAGAAGTAGCTGTGGATATAGGAGTAGCTGTGGGGACAGTTGTAGCTGTGGGAACAGTTGTAGCTGTGGGAACAGTTGTAGCTGTGGGAACAGTTGTAGCTGCAGGGACAGTTTTAGCTGTAGGCTGCGATTCTGTTTTTGTTAATTCCTGTGAAGTAGGCGGAGTTATTCCGGTTTCTTGATAACAGGGCCACATAGCCATTTGTTCTTGTTGGCTGGGAAGCGGACCGCTTCCATTACTTAGTTCATCGAATCGTTTTGTTCCGATAACTTTGATGAGGCATTCTGACAGTTTGGGATCAGAAGAATCGAATTCTGGAGGTATAGGTGGTGATTGTACAGGATCAGATTCTTGAGTAGGAGTTAATTCCTGTGGAGTAGGCGGAGTTACTCCTGTTTCTTGATAACAGGGACCCATAGCCATTTGTTCTTGTTGGCTCGGAGGTGGACCGCTTACATTACTCAGTTCATCGAAACGTTCTGATCCAATAGCTTTAATTAAACATTCTGCCAGTTCTGGATCGGAAGAGTCGAATGCTGGATGTATGGGCGTTGATTTCACAGGACCGGATTCATGAGTAAGAGTTAATTCCTGTGAAGTAGGTGGTCCTTCTTCAGCCTCTTGATAACATATTATCATTGAAAGTTGTTCTTGAAAGTTTGGAAGTGGGCCTGTACCGTTACTCAGTTCATCAAAACGTTCTGCTCCAATAGCTTCGATTAAGCATTTTGACAATTCAAGGTTAGAAGAATCGAATCCAGGAGGTGGCTTGGGTTGGCTATCATTGGATGGAGGTTCTTCTACATCCTGTGATGGAGGATTTGAATCAGTTATTGTCGATGATACTGTAGAGGTTACGGCTTTTGGTTCTTCTTCTTGCAGATTTCCTTGCCAGAAATAAAGACCTATGCCTCCTGGATCCATATCTCGTCTGGTGTGAATGATTGTTGTCATGTCATCCGATATATAACTAAACAATCCATCACAGCCTGGCCGACAACCTTCTTTGGATAATGAAAAATTACCTATTTCTCTTCCGTTGATATCTAATAGGACGGTATCAGCTAGGATATAGTTACCATCATTCGAAAACATTCCAGAGTGTGAAAAGAAAGGAACGTGCCATAACTTTTCACCAGTTCGTGCATCTAATAAAGTAGTAGAATATTGACCTCCTCCACCAGCAACCAAATATTTCCCGTCTGGAGAGAAATCTAACCAACTGACTATGTCGTCAAAATCTTTGTACCAAAGTAGATTACCCGTATCAGTTTCAATAACTGCCAGATCTCCATATTTCCCTCCAGCTGCTATTAGATCACGTGCCTTAGAGAACTTGAATGCTCCAAGATAAGGCCAACTTCCGTTATATGTTTTCCATATAACGGATCCATCTGTTGCTGACAATTTATATGTATAACCGTCTCCTGCACCTGCATAAATATATTCATCATTATCGTCAAATAGAATCCCACGTATTTGCCCTCGCAGGAATGAGGTCCAAAGTAGATCCCCAGATTTCAAATCGTACAACAGAAAAGTTCCCTCTACTCCACCAACTCCAAGGTATTTATTTGTGTTAGATATTTGGACTTCTTTACTCGCTAACTCTGGATGGGTAGTCAAAGTAATGTCAGACCCTTCTTTTGTCCAGATTGTGGAGCCATTACTAGCGTTTAGTACTCCAAACTTACCGCACACACCTTCTGGAACGGGTCTATTCGCTTTACCACTACAATTTGATGTAGTGAAAGCCGCATAAGTCCCGTCATTAGATATTGATGTACCCCATCCTTCCCAACCCATGTTATATGACCAAATTAGATCTCCAGATATACTGTAAAGCGATAGTAGTGATTTGGTTTCTTGGTTAG
Organism: uncultured Dehalococcoidia bacterium; assembly: GCA_964605345.1. Lineage (GTDB taxonomy): Bacteria > Chloroflexota > Dehalococcoidia > Lucifugimonadales > CAZSCD01 > CAZSCD01. The sequence continues at coordinate 1,867 of CAZSCD010000035.1, read as the reverse complement.
GGTAATCGACACTCCAGTTTTCCATGCCATTAATGAGTAAAATAAATTTACCGTCATCGTCTACATCACCACGCCAAAATCCTACGTCAGGTTTAATTGTTTCGGAAAGAGTATAGTCTGCTTTTGCTAGTGGATAACGTAGTTCAAGTGTTAAGTCAGAGTCAGATTCATTAATGAACTTGATTGCTCTAGGCTGCCTTGTGTCGTTCCAGATCGGAGTGCTGCCAGCTGGTAATATAGAATTATCTGCCGCTTCTTGTGCAATGATTACCCAGTCGTCCCTTTCTGGAAGATTTCCAAACTCAAAACTGCCATCATCTCCAGTTTCTGGAATTATAGTTCGCCAGTTTCCAGTTGTGACAAATACCTCCATGTTTGGTAATGGATCTCCTAATTCATTTACAAGATTTCCAGCATATGAAATTGGACCATTGATATTTTCGCCTCTGGCTGTTATATCCTGATATTGTAGGTTTTCTGGAGTTGTTTCATATACACGGCGTTCAGTTTCTACAATTTCGTAAGGTATTACAACATCCCATGTTTTTGTTGAAAGCGTTGTTGTGTCTGTGAAGGTCCAGCGGTATGTCAACTGATGACTTCCTATTTGATTATCTTCCCACGGCAGAAAAGCTGGAATCTCACCCCACTTCTCATCCATCTTAGTGTAAATGTATTCGGTTTGTCCCGGCTCTAGCCATAGGAAATTTGGTTCAGGAGTAACAGTTTCAATGACTTGAGGATATGGTTCTATAACTTCAGTTAAGAATTCTATGTTTAATGCTGTGGAACCCGAATTTGTCACTTCGATCTTGTGTTTCATGATTTTTTTAAGAGGCAAGTTACCTTCTGGAAGTGGATAAAAATCTACAATCAGTGCGTCCAATGGATTTTCATGGCCGTCGGCTTCAACACGATTTATTTCAATCGATGAACTTAATAACCCACTTATTGTTAGTGTTATTAAGGCTACCAGTAATTTCTTGGGCATCGTCACAATAGTGTTACCTCAATATGGCTTAAATGTGGATAGTATATCTAAACGAAGATCGCGGTTATTTTACTGTCAAATAATATTGCACTCAAATATACACTTGGCAAACTCTGAAATGTAGGTTTACACATTGAATAGTACATGCATGATTTCTCCATCTTTCACGATGTAATTTTTACCCTCTTGACGCAGGACTCCGTGTTTTTTAGCTTCATTTAAACTTCCGTGGTGGATGAGATTTTCACAGGAAATAACTTCCGCACGGATAAAGCCTCGCTCAAGGTCACTATGTATTTTCCCAGCTGCTTGTTGAGCGGGTGTGTTACTGGGAATTTCCCATGCTCTTACTTCATCTTCTCCAACTGTAAAGAAAGAAATTTGTCCTACTACATCATATGAGACTTTAATCATTTGATTCAAACTGGATTCTCCAGTGGAAAAATTTTCGCGAAATTCCTTCTCTTCCTCCACATTCATTTGAGAGAGATCCATTTCTAACTGTGCGCATATTACAGCTGTTCGCATGTGTTTTCCAGAGAAATCACTCGAAAGTTCTCGTTCCAGGGAGTCCCTATTTTGGAGTTGGTCTTCTCCTACGTTCATAACGACAATAATCGGTTTTGTAGTCAAGAAACCAAAGCCAGATATGCGTTTGGTTTCTTCATATGACAACGATTGATTTATTATCGGAATGCCATTACCCAGATCTTCCTTCACACGATTTATCAGGTCTTGTTCTCTTTTCAAAGATTCCCGTTCGTCGGATTTAGCACTCTTGGAACTTTCGATTATTCTAGCAGTACGGCGATCCAAAATTTCTATATCGGAGAAAGATATTTCCATTAATATATTTTCTGTATCGCGTATTGGGTC
>CAZSCD010000034.1:0-2568 GCA_964605345.1 uncultured Dehalococcoidia bacterium | reverse complement strand
AGGTGTAGGGCAACCTAATAGAGTTAACAGTGTTGATTTAGCTCTTCGAACTGCCCAGGAGAAATCCATGGGCAGCGTTCTTGCGTCAGATGCTTTTTTCCCATTCTCCGACAATATTGATGTAGCAGCAAAAGGGGGAGTTACGGCTATAGTGCAACCGGGTGGATCGATAAGAGATGCGGAAGTTATAGCAGAAGCGGATCGGTTGAAATTGATAATGATATTCACAGGTGTGCGTCATTTCAAACATTGATAAATTGCGGTGAAGAAGTGTCATTTTCACTAGATGTTGTTATTCCAGTTTTTAATGAAGAAAAGATACTTGTAGAAAATATCGATAAACTTCACGCTGTGCTCACAGATAAATGTTCTGCTTATACATGGCAAATAGTGATAGCGGATAATGCATCAACAGACCGCACCCCAGAAATTTCTAGATGCCTAACTGAGAGGTACTGTCAAGTATCATATTTTCGTATTGAGCGACGAGGACGCGGAGGTGCCTTGCGTCAAGCGTGGATTAAAAGTTCTGCGGACGTAGTAGGATATATGGATGCGGACTTATCTTCTGACCTTAGTGCTTTTTCAGATTTAGTTGATGGGGTCGTAGAGAGTTGCTGCGATATTGCTATAGGTTCCAGATTTGCGAAAGGTGCGAAAGTAATTGGAAGATCCATGATGAGAGGATTCATTTCTAAGGCATATACTATCTTGTTCAGAATAGTTCTCATGACAAAATTTCAAGATGCCCAATGCGGGTTTAAAGTTCTGAACCGCCGAGTCGTAAAGAATGTTCTGCCATTAATTAAAGATAATGGATGGTTTTTTGACACCGAATTATTAGTATTGGCAGAAAAAAACGGATATAGAATCAAAGAAGTACCTATACAGTGGGTGGATGATTCTGATAGCAAAGTCAAAATCTTAAATACAGTCTTTGAAGACTTAAAGGGTATTTTAAGACTTCGTCTAGGTGGAATTGCTAAGGCGTCGTCTTTATTGTCGAATCGGAAACGCAATAGATAACTGCTTGCAGTTTTATTAACCTCACGGTAACATGCTTAGACGATTTTATTAGCTGATAATAATGAGGCTAACATCAATCCAAAATAAAAACTATCAGGGTGCGAATTATTAGAAGAGATATTTAGTGATAAATATGAAAGATATTGAATCTAACATACACCCCATAACCGAAGATCATTCAGTTATGGTAGGTGATACGGCGGATGTATATTTACACCATACTCAACATATTTTACGTAACGAAGGAATTAACCCCATAGTTACTGTCGAATTCAATGCACGAAGATCTGGCAATTTTTGTGGGTTGAAAGAGATCCAATTACTATTGAAGAAAATTTTACCAGAAACTAACAGTGAGGTATGGGCCCTTGAAGAAGGTGAAAGATTTGAAGCAAAGGAAATAGCACTACGTATTACGGCTCCGTATTCTCCTTTTGGATTATATGAAACGACTATATGTGGTACATTGGCTTCTTGTAGTGGATGGGCAACCGCAGCGAGAGAGTGTGTTGCCGCAGCGACTACTATTCCTGTGATTGCTTTTTCTGCTAGGCACGTTCATCCTGACGTGTCATCCGCGATTGATTATGCCTCGATTGTTGGAGGATGTGTGTCATGCTCAACGATACTTGGCGCCAGAAAAGCTGGAGTAACTCCATCGGGGAGCATGCCACATGCCTTGCCCTTAATATTTGGAGATACGGTTAGAGCTATGCAAGCCTTTGAACGTCATATGCCTCAAGAAATTCCCAGAGTGGCCCTGGTTGATACTTTTAAGGATGAAGCTGAAGAGGCACTGAATGTTGCAGATGCTTTAAAAGAGAGACTTCGGGCGATTAGATTGGATACAGCGGAAGAAAGAGGAGGAGTGTCTCCTAGTATGGTAAAAGAAATTAGAACACGATTAGATAAGGCTGGATATAAACATGTGGAGATAATTGTAAGTGGAGGACTTACCCCTGAGAGAATTAGGGGCTTTGTTGAAGTTTCCGCTCCCGTTGATGGATTCCTAGTTGGAAGTTATATTTCCTCTGCTAGTCCTAACGATTTTACCGCCGACATTCGTGAAATTGATGGCAATGCTATTGCTAAAAGAGGACGTACTCCAGGAATAACAGATAATCCACGCCTAAATCATATAATGTGAAATGGATTAAATTCGATCATTTTATTGACATGATTTTGATTTCTAATTGAGTGCGCGTGGTGTTGTCTACTTTGGCCCATTCAGCAATCCGCCAACCCACGACCCATATTATTCCCTTGGGAGACACTACTAATGGAATGTGATTTCGCCAAGATTGAGGGATTTTAGAATCAACCATAAAATCCTGCAGTTTTTTGGCTTGAGTCATACCAAGCGGGTGAAACCTATCGCCAGTGCCGCGAGATCGTATCCTAAGATTGCCACCTAGTTTGTCATAGTCAAGGGTAGCTTTATGTGTTACAGGATATACCAACATTGCTTCTCTTTGAGAGTGCATGTCAATGGGTTGATCAACTTGAGTGTTTAAGATGGTTGTGATACTCCATCCTGGAATC
>CAZSCD010000033.1:0-6223 GCA_964605345.1 uncultured Dehalococcoidia bacterium | reverse complement strand
ATGGTGGCGCAGGTTTTCTTATTTTTTCTTCAATTTTAATTCTATCTACTTGATAACCAGAATTTTTAATATCTTTTATTATATTATTTGCATTATTTCCATCAGGGATTAAAGGTTTTTTATCATATCCTTCAATAGAATGAAGTTTTGCATAAAATGTTTGTTTTTTTTCATCAGAATTTCGTTTATGAAAATGAGCTTCAATATGCCAAAATTCAACTTTCTTAAAATTTTGTATTCTTTCTTCAAGGGTAACAACTAACTTTAAAGCCACAGATTGAACTCTGCCAGCAGAGATCTTAGATTTTACTTTTTTCCATAATACAGAACTCCCTTTATAACCAATGATTTTGTCAATCATTCTTCTAGCTTGATATGCATTAACTAAATTTAAGTCTATTTCTCGTGTATTAGCAAAAGCATCTTCTATAGCAGGTTTAGTAATTTCATGGAATACTACTCTTTTAATTTTAGACTCATCTATTTTTGCTGCACTTAATAAATGCCAAGAAATTGCTTCTCCTTCCCTATCTGCATCAGTAGCTAAATAAACTGTATTAGCATTATTAGCAGATTTTTTTATATCAGCAACAATTTTCTTTTTTCTTGAGTCAACTTTTTTTGTTCTAGGATCAATAATTGCAGTATATGTTGGATTAAAAGATAATAATCCATCTTCTTCTTCAATAATTTCAATTCCTAAACCACCAGGACCTGTATTTGCCAGATCTCTAACATGGCCCATTGAAGCTACAACTTCATATTTTGAACCTAAAAATCTTCCTACAGTTCTAGCTTTAGCTGGGGATTCAACAATTACCAGGTCTTTGTTCATATAATATATCCTTTAATTTATCTCAAAATTATTAATTATATAATGGCGGAGAGGGAGGGATTCGAACCCACGGTCCCCTTGCGAGGACACGCGCTTTCAAGGCGCGCCTATTAAGCCACTCTAGCACCTCTCCTGACGTAACTATTATTTAATAAAAATAAGTTCGACAGCTCATCATACAAGACCTTAAAGTACGTTACAAATAAACCATCTCATCAATTCCAACACCAGCTTCTAAATATCATTCCGCCGCGGAGAGGGTGGGATTCGAACCCACGATGAGATTGCTCCCATACCGGTTTTCGAGCCCGGCGCCTTAATCCGCTCGGCCACCTCTCCCAAACCGGCATTATAGCACAGCTCGAATATGACAATTGGACCAAGCTATATAAGTAGATTATAACCTTGGGAATATACTCTGTTCTATGGCTGTAGCCAAGCCATCTAACTCCACAGATGGTGCAACATAATCAGCGATTTTCCTTAGATCATATGGCGCATCATTCATTGCAATTTTCAGGCCACACTCTTTCAGAAGTGGTAAATCATTGTAGCTGTCTCCAACCGCAATTATTTCTTTCGTAGTCACATTTAATATCCGCGCCAAGCGATGTATTGCAGTTCCCTTGGTGACTCCATCGCAAGTGAAATCTACCGCCCACATTCCATTATATGGCAATGCAACTTTAACTACGTGTAAATAACTAATATTGTAAAAATGAGACACTAATTTATCAGCTATATGTTGCTCCAAATCCAAAGCAGATACCCTGATGAAGTTTTGGTTCGTAATAGACTTAATATCTCTAACGGTACCGCCAATATATGTAGCAATAAAAGCTATCTGCCAGGCATCCAACAAATTAATTATCTTCTCGGCATTTTCTATGCCAAGAGCGCGACACCAAATAACCGTACGATCCAAAGGGTCTAATATCATAGCCCCATTATCTGAAACTTGCGGACTCTTCAACTTCAATTCTTTGGCAAACGCCAGCACATCTGAAGACTCTCGCCCAGACAATATACATACATCCAACACTTCTGCAATTCTCTTGACAGATTTTGAAACTGCAGGAGATATGCATTGATCTTTCCCAATTAAAGTTCCATCAAGGTCAATAGCTAGAACTCTGTAATTTATGTTCTTTGCCATATTATCAAACATTTACTGTTTTGATCTTGGAGATGTTCTTTTTAACTAAGTTTTTAACATTTGAGGCATCATAAATGTACAAAACAAAGCAAAGCAAAACTAAATTATAGGTGTAGCTCGTTGATTGCCACCAGTCATTTGAAGAATAGTGCCTGATACCCAACGTGCAGATGGACTTACCAAATACAAAGTTGCCTCACCTATGTCACGTGATGTTCCTGGCCCCAATGGATATTGGTGTAACTTTGCTTTCAATACATCATCTGAATACTCGAAATCATCCCTAGAATCAACCCAACTTGGCATTATTGCATTAACACGTACTCCTTTTTCAGCCACTTGACTAGAAAATGCCACAGTCAATCCTAGCATACCAGCCTTGCTAGCATTATATGCAGGAGGCATTCCTTTTGCACCTAGAAGAGCTGATATTGAACTGATATTAACGATACTGCCACTTCCCGCTTCCAGCATCGGCTTCAAAGCAGCTCTTGAACAATAAAAAGCTCCACTAAGATTAACATCTATGATCTTCTTCCATAAATCATCAGACAAATCCCATGCATTCGTAGGACCACTATTACTCCAATCAGGGGATCCGGGAGAATCTATCGCCGCACAATTAACAAGAATGTCAAGCCGCCCATATTCTTTGAGAGTTTGGTCAACAAGAGAACACGCATCTTGCGAAGAACTGGTGTCAACTATCATGCTAATAGCATTACCACCTCCGATCCGTAGAGCTTCCACAGTATCACTAGCATCCAAAATATCTCCAATAACTATTCGTGCTCCAGCTTCACTCAAAACTTCAGCAATGCCTCGACCTATGCCCTTTGGTTTTGCAGCGCCAGTTACAATGGCTACCTGTCCGTCCAACTTACCAGTATTTATCACAACCATAACTCCTAACTAATTTGTTTCTCTTTAGCGAGTGTAATATTTGGAACCATCACCGTCAAGCTAATGATTGCATTCCTATATAGCCCGTCAATAATGCCTACTTCAGGACTAGGAAGTTTGGGTTAACTATGTGAACAATTTAAGCCTACCACACCAATCATTCACGAGGTATAATTCATACGATTAATTCCCAAAGGAGAAGTCTGTGGCAGATTACACAGTGTATTTCAATGGCGAATGGATGCCTTTTAGTCAAGTGAAGATAGATCCAATGGACAGAGGATTCATGTTAGGAGACGTCGTTTTTGAAGTGGCACGTACATTCAACGGCAAAATTTTCCGTTTAGAAGAGCATATCGACAGATTATACAAATCCCTCAAATACTCTAGAATCACTCCAGATCTGTCTGCTGAAGAAATGTTAAACATTAGCGAACATGTCGTAAATATTAATGACCATTTACGCGCAGAGGTAGGAGATTACACTGTTTGGCAATTCGTAACTCGTGGCCCAGGCCGTTGGACTAGATCCGCTGGTCCTCCATCAATCTGTGTAAGAATATCTCCCATAGATTTTGGGCGATTCACACAATACTTTGATCAGGGAGCTCATGGAGTAATAACTCGCACAAGAAGCTATCCTAATGAATCATTAGATTCGAAAATTAAACATCATAGCCGGATGAATTTCAATCTAGCTGAACTCGAAGCAGCAGACGTAGATCCAGAAGCCTGGCCCATTCTGACAGATGTACAAGGCAACATCACAGAAGGAACAGGCTACAACATATTTATTGTCACTAATGGAGTCATTAAAACACCTGGTGATAATAATATACTCCAAGGTGTATCACGCAAAATGGTTTTTGACTTATCAAGGCAACTTAACATCCCAATTATAGAAGAAGATATACAACCATACGATTTATACACTGCAGATGAAGTGTTCTTCAGCTCTACAAGCTACTGCGTTCTTCCAGTAACAAAAATAGATAATCGACACATAAAAGATCGGACTCCGGGACCTATAACTCAACAAATCCTTGCAGCTTGGAGTGAAATTGTTGGAGTAGATATCATAGGACAAGCGCTCCAGTTTTATTGCGGATAATTAAAATCATTTGTTTGATATCGAAAAACTCTATTACACTCCGATATTAAAAGGAAACAACATGTCAGATTTACATTTTGGAGCTTTCCTGGCGCCACACCATCCAATTGGCGAACATCCTGTATTACAAATCCAAAGTGACCTAGAACTAGTTGCTCATCTCGATCGTTTAGGATTCGATGAATTTTGGTGTGGAGAACATCACTCCACTGGCTGGGAAGTAATAGCATCACCGGAGATGTTTCTAGCTGCAGCCGCTGAACGTACAAATAGAATCAAACTTGGCACAGGCGTGATTTCACTACCGTACCATCACCCTTTTATGGTTGCCCAGAGATTGGTACAACTAGACCATCAATCACACGGTCGTGTAATTTTTGGGTCAGGCCCTGGAGCTTTACCATCAGATGCCCATATGTTAGGCATCGATCCAATAGTTCTACGAGATCGTCAAGACGAAGCTATTGGAATAATACGACGCCTGTTTAACGAAAAAGGTCGTTTCAGTTACGAATCGCAATGGTTCAAACTACGCGACGCCAAACTACAGCTAAAACCATTGCAGAAAAATATGGAATTTGTTGTGGCTTCACAGATAAGTCCATCAGGTATGACACTAGCTGGCAAGCATAGTACTGGCGTACTCTCAGTAGGTTCCATGTCTAGGGAAGGAATTAGCTCTCTACCTTTGCAATGGAGCTTCGCGGAAGAATCTGCTGCAAAACACGGCAATATTGTCGAGCGTAAAAATTGGCGACTCGTACTCAGTTGGCATATTGCTGAAACGCGTCAAAAGGCTCGAGAACAGGCTAAACATGGGCTACTTAAACACAACAACGAATACACAGTTGCCACATTAAATCCTGACCAGGGAACAATTTACAAGACACCTGATGAAGCAGTAGATGCATTGACAAATCACCATCCTGTCGCTGGAGAACCTCCGGGAACGGCAGTCATCGGCACTCCTGATGACCTAATTTCCAGAATTCAAGACATACTAATACTGACAGGCGGATTTGGGTGTGTTATCGGTTTTGCACACGACTGGGCAGATAGAGAAAACACCAAACACAGCTGGGATATGGTCGCGCGTTACGTTATCCCAGAAGTTAACGGACTCCTGAAAGATCTACGTGAATCATACAAATACGTCACCAAAAATAGGGGCATGTGGGATCGTGCACGAGAGGCAGTAAGAAGCAAAATCCAGGAAAATTCTCGAGCATCTGAAGCTATGGCACTAGATGATGCAAGAAAAACGACCATGCCAATAAAGAAGCCAAGTAGAAAAAAGACGGATTGACACCATGTTCAATCACTTTCGCATTTCATGGTAACAAATAATTCATGGCGTAGAAAAACATTTAATCAAGCAATACTAGATAAGTCAAAGTAGAGATGATGAATAATTATCATATGACATCTATCTCATCTGGCGTTCACAAAATACTGTCCACGTTTATCTCGAAACGTGGGGTTCTTCTTGTAATCCTTGCTGTAGTTATCCTTTCACTTACACTTCGTCTTTACGGCCTGAACTGGGATAGAGGTTTTTCATACACTCCTCACCCTGACGAAAGGGCCATATTAATGAAGGTGGATGAAATTTCATTACCTGCCCTGAATGACCTAAATCAGCTAGTAGATGCCGAAGAGAGTAGCTGGAATCCTAGATGGTTTCCATACGGCAGCCTGCCTCTTTATTTATTGAAAATAGTTCAGAACGTCTATTCACTAGGCCCCAATAACGGATTGCATGATCTAAGATTCACGGGACGATTGATATCGGCGCTAGCTGACTTAACAACCGTTGCAATGATCTTCATACTCGGGAACCGATTTTACGGCCTAAGAGTAGGGTTGCTCGCTTCTGCATTAGCATCAGTTACCGTGATTCACATTCAGTTGAGTCACTTTCTCACATCAGACGTTCTTCTTACAACATTCACCATCATTTCCATATATTTCATTATCAAAGTTGCAAGAGAAGGTAGACTACGTGATTCCAATCTGGCAGGAGTATTCATGGGGCTGTGCTTGGCCACCAAGATAAGCCTAGCACCTATATTTGCCGTATTCATTATGGCACATCTAATACATATCGTATCTAAATATAAAACTCCTAACTCAGATTCCATAAAACATCTTTATCGATCAACTACCATACAAATTCTCATCAGTACATTTATATCTATAGTAGTCTTATTTATAGTGC
>CAZSCD010000032.1:0-8547 GCA_964605345.1 uncultured Dehalococcoidia bacterium | reverse complement strand
GGATGAATTAAGATTGGTGCACCGGTTTCAAGTTGTGCTTGAACCGAAGCTTTAAGGACTTTCCGTTCGTTATCTTCTAAAGGCCAGGAACATCCAATTTCCCCTATTATTCCTGATTTGATTGTAGTGTCTTCTACGCCTTCTACTAAATCCTTAATAATTCGTTCGGAGAGTTCTTTTTGACTTAATGAATTCATGTTTGCAGGATGTGCCGTATGTACATAATATGATGCTCCCATGATTACATTTATACCGGTTGCACGAGAAATTCGTGCCAAACCGATTGGATCTCTTGAAAGGCCTATACTGGTTGCCTCTACGAGGGACTGTCCGCCATATTGTTTGTATAAGTTAACTTCATCTATGGCTGTAGGGATATCATTTAATTGGAAATTCTGACGGTTTACAATTCCGTAGTTTTTTGTTGGTCCTATTGTTTCTAATGAAACAGGTTTTTCGTAAAAACCTTTATCACTAGCCCTGTCTCTAGGTGGTTCTAGAAATGCAACATCTAGAAGCAGATGTTCGTGAGTGAGAGTTATACCCAGAGATTCGGGATCAATCAGGCCCAAAACTGTTTGGACTTTTCCTGATGCATTTTGATCAACCATATTACTCTCCAATCGTTTTTACTTATTAACCAGCATGTATGATGAGACAGTACGCTAGTGTTATATCTATAGTCAAATAAATAATCACACCTTGAAGATATTAAATGTAGGTTGTGTTGTTATTGGTAGCTAAGTTATTCTTTAGATGCATACAATTAATGATTCATATTACATGATATTAGAGATATGAGTCAGTGCTATAATGGATTTGTGTTAATGCTAATCGAAATTAACGTTTAGAGAATAAAGAATAAGGAAGTGAATAAACTATGACCAACAAAAAAAACATTCCTGCTTTGCCTAAAGATGTTACTCCATATCCGATTGTAGCAAACATAGATTATTCTCAGGGCCCGGTGTTTGACAATGATGGTTATTTGTATTTTGCAAACTATATAGAGGATGGTACGGTAGGGAGAATGTCTCCAGACGGTACAGTCGAAGTTTTCGCACATACTGGAGGACAATCTAATGGTCTTAAGGTTGATGGATATGGAAATGTTTTGGTTGCAGATGTTGGAGGTCACAATGGAGCAGATGGTAATAGTAGAGTAACCAGAATACATCCGGTAACGCGTCAACTGGAAGTTCTTACTGATAATTATGAGGGCCAACCATATCATGGTATATATGAGGTGTGCCTTGATTTGAATGGAAACATATATTTTACTGACCCAAAGGGCAGTTATGAAGAAGATCCTACTGGTTCAGTGTATATGCTTAAAATGGATAGTGATAATCAACCTGATACTGTTTTTAGAGTAGCGGATGGGTTGGCTTATCCTAATGGTATGGCTTTTCACCCAGATGATGCGAGCAGATTTTTTGTGGGAGAAATGCGGACCAGACAAATTTCAGAAGAATATTTCCAGGTAGGTGGAGACTCTTCCAGACTAAAATCTGAAATTGCCTGGGAATTGGAAAAAACATCTGGGGAAGTGACTCCAGAGATCATTGCTTCACAAGAAAAACTTGCTGAAATGATCGTAACTTGGAATCGTTTAAGAAAAGATGTTTGGGTTGATGGAAGAATAGTCGAATATAAATGTGATTCGGATGGCAATCTTTCCGATAAAAGATGTGTGATGGAATTGCCTGACTGTAGCATATCCGGATTTAGGTTTGATGAGTACAATCGTTTGTGGGCTGCACGTTATCCAAGCGCCAATATAGATGTAATTGATGTAGATGCAGGGAAACTTCTCACTAGCTATGATGCGGGAGGCGAAAAGGTTTCTAACGTCTGTTGGTGGCAAGAATCTCTGTATGTCACAGTCGCTGAACAACATAGTATTCATCGTCTGGATGTCGGTGTTAGAGGTGCTCCAATTATTCCGTAATTCAGTTTGATTGCCATTGCAGCGATGATGTTACATATGGTTAATTACGGACCATAAATATTGAAGAGTTTGTAATATGTCTTTCTTTTCTGTTGCACTTGGGCAATGAATTTGAAAACTTCACATGCAACTTTCGACCACCTTCCTAAGAAGGGATTGGTTGCCTCTATTTTCTTGAGATTTCCATATTCCTGGACCTTGTGCTACTACTAGATCTAGGCTAGGGCAGACCCAAACATGTTGATGACCATATCCAGCAGCGGCGAAAGAATCACTGGGTAGATTGGGTGAATATTGCTTGTGGTCGTTAGTCCAGAAGCCGTGTCCATATTGCCATTGTTCCTTAGGGCAGTTATCCACAATAGCTGAGGCAGTTTTTGTGGCCATGGTTAACCACTCATGAGGGACAATCTGTTTTTTATTCCAAACTCACATATTCAACCAAAGTAAACCTAGTCTAGCTAAATCTAAAGCATTTGCAGCTACTCCGTCATAATATCCGAAAATATTTGTTTTCCCAACTCCAGATTCATCTGGTATGAAATTGAATGTGTAGTAACTCCAACTAGCTCCTATTTCCTTGCGTATCCAATTGTCTACTAGTTGGTTATAACGAGATTCATGAGGTTTGTTAACATCGTACAAACCGTAACTTTTGGCAATGGCATGATTTAGAACATTCATGCCATATGATTGGTAATGATATTTGGTTCCAGGATTTTCTCCCGGTTTCATGTAACCTGATGTGTTAGTAATTAATTGGCGTAACGTGATGTCACGGTCTTTCGGAAAAGCGTAACGCCCAGGCTTTGGTCCCATGCCTTCTGGCACGTCCATCGCTTCTGGGTAGTAGTCAATTAATTTAGAGTCTGCTGAATTAATGCCACCTTTATCAATGGCTATGCCAAGAATACATGAGAATATTGACTTAGTTGCTGATTCCATCCAAAGTTGAGCTTGAGGTTGAATTCCTTTATGCCATTCGGCTACTAGACGACCATATCTAACAATTACGACTCGGTAACGACTGTAACCATCTTTATCAAGTTCTTTGTTGAGTTCCAATTCAATTTGATTCAAAGCATCTTCGTCCATATTGACTTCAGATGGACTACTTTTGACCCAATCATTTCCTGGATAAACTGAGTGTATTTCAGACATACAGTGAACTACCTCCAAGACCAAATTTGCTTCCATTGACGCTAGATTTATACCACATTTTATTTCCTAAACCAAATAAATTTAGTGTTTATGTGTTAATGCGCAAAATGATCCCATCCATCTATTTTGTGGGTCATTACATTGCCTTTGGCATCAAGGATTCTTAGATTTGGATTTCCGTCCAGTATGGTTCCGATGAGATAAGGAGGTGAATCTAGAATAGAATTGAGTCGTTCTTGTGAATCAGGTGGGGCTGTGAATAACAATTCGTAATCTTCGCCTCCATTTAAAGCCAAATCAATCCAGTTATTTGGGAAAGCTGATCGTAAAAATTCATCTACCGGTACTTGATCAAAATGTATTTCGGATGCCACATTGCTGCTATTGCATAATTTCCAAAGATCATCTGCAAGGCCGTCGCTAATATCTATAGCTGATTTGATCTGGTTTTCTGCCAAGGATACACCTTCAGAAATTCTGGGTGTGGGACGATTATGAGCTCTTTTAAGATGGTTTGCAGTGTTGGAGTCAAACTGAAGTTCATCCATCATCATCTTCAATCCCCCAGCTGAACAGCCTAAAGGCCCAGTGACGTATATTTCATCGCCTGGTGAAGCTGATGTTCTAGTTAGAAGATGGGGTTGATCCGAGTCTTTATTTTCATGTTGACCTAGCCTGCCTTGCATTGCTATTGAAATAAAAAACTCAGATGATTTAACAATGTTGCCGCCAACTACCAATCCTCCATACGTCTGGCATGTTTCCAGGATTCCTTTATAAACATTGATTAATCCATTCACTGGAAGATCTTCTCTTAGGCCCAGTGTAACAACCGAAAATGTTGGATGGCATCCCATAGCCGCAATGTCACTTAAGTTTATCGATAAAGCCTTTCTACCTAGATCTTCCCAGTCAATATGATTTAGATTGAAATGTACTCCTTCCACCATTGTGTCTGTAGTGAAAACGTTTATGCCTTGAGGAGCAAACCAGCCTGCGGCATCATCTCCGAGCGGAACTTGCAACTTGAAACCTAATTCATCTATCCATTCTATGTTGCTGTTTGTATCAGGAGACGAAGATAAAGTGTTCGCCAATATGTTTATGAGATGAAACTCACCAATGTCTTTGACTAACATGATTCAAATTATACGTTGTTATTGATGCAATCCCAAAAAATGCTCTCCAATATTTGGGTCATTGACAATATTTTTAGCATTGTCGGTATGGACTACTTTACCATTCGAAAATATGTACCCACGGTCGGATTTTGCAAGTGATAGCCTTGCATTCTGTTCTACGAGAAGTACCGATATTCCTTCACGTCTAAGTGAATCGATATTTTCCAATATCTGTTGTTGGTATATAGGTGATAGTGCGGCTGTTGGCTCGTCTAATAACAAGAAGGTAGGATCCGAATTAAGTGCACGTGATATTGCAAGCATTTGTCTTTCACCACCAGATAGTGAGGCAGCTAGATCATTCATCCGAGGCTCTAAATCAGGGAACATATTGCATGCACGTTCAATACCTGTTATCAATGTCTTTGTTTTCAATCGAATTCCGCCCATCTGCAGGTTTTCACGGACTGACAAAGAAGGGAACACGTTGTCAATTTGTGGCACGTACGATATTCCACGATCTACCAATCTATCTGTGCGCCATCCAGATACGTTTGAATTATTATGTACAACCACACCTTTTTGGTGTGTAGCAAGTCCAAAAAGCACTTTCAAGAACGTTGATTTACCACATCCATTGGGGCCAATTATCGTAACGAATTCACCTTCGTCAACATACAGATCGATTCCATTCAATATTTGAACGGAACCGTAACCTCCTTGGAGTCCGGTGACTTCTAGTACCTTGGTCATTCTTTTACTGGCTCTTGATTGCCTAGATAGGCTTCAACGACATCTCTACTTTGTTTAATTTCATCAGGCGTGCCTTCCATCAATATTTGACCTCGGTCCATGACAATAATTCTGTCAACATCACGTCGGAGTATAAAATCCATGTTGTGTTCAATAACTAACATGCCTATGCCCTTGTTTGAAGTCAAACTACGTAAATTCTGAAATATTCTCTCTGCAAGTGGTCCCGCAACACCAGCCACTGGTTCATCAAGTAAAAGGAATCTCGGAGAACTCATTAAGGCACGACCAATGTCAACTAGTTTACTTTGCCCTCCTGACAATTCACTTGCGAGATGGTGTGCTGTATTTGACATTTCGAGTAAGTCTAACACTGAGTAAGCTTCATTTATACGTTGTTTTTCTGCGTTTCTTGAACCTGGACGCAGTAGCGCAAGGAAGGGGTTCGGAGCGAACTGTTGTTTGGGAGTCACAAGAAGATTCTCGATTACAGTCATCTCTTTCCATAGCCACGTATGCTGAAATGTTCTTGTTAAGCCCAAGCTTTGTATTTGATCCGGCCGCATACCAGTAGCATCTTCACCAAGTACTTTAATTCTGCCAGAGCTCATTTCTAACATTCCAGAAATGCAGTTGAAAGTGGTGGTTTTGCCGCATCCATTTGGCCCAATCAGACCAACGAACTCACCTTCATCAACTTGAAAAGAAATTTGGTCTACAGCTCTCAGGCCGCCAAAATCCTTAGTTAACTCTAATATCTGTAGTGCAGGCGCTGTAGACATTATTTAGTTCTCTCTTCTTCGTCTAAATTTGATCGTAGGGCAACAGAACGTTTTGGCCTGCTCGGGATTTCAGGCAGTAAACCTTTAGATGATGTAAGTAATGCCACCACAATCACAAGTCCAATCAAACCCAACTTGAGTTGGGCTACCGATAGTATAATATTTTCCCTAGGGAAAATTTCAGTAATGGATCGAGCTGACCAGATAATTCCGCCAACATCTACTATGATCCATGAAAATAAAGAGTCCATATACGAAGTCAAATTGTGGAATGGCAGACTTGGGCTACCTCTTGATACTACCAAGACGTTGAATATAAATTCGACGAGGACTATTAGAAATGCACCAATAACCATTCCTCGGTTGTTGCCACGCCCGCCTATGATGAAAGCAGCCCAGACTAGGAACGTCGTTTGAGGTGGAAGCATAAAAGATGGCCATACGATCGTGTTTAGCCATGCCCAGAGAGCTCCAGCAAGTGCTGCTACAGCGGCACCAAGAGCTAGGCTAGCAGCTTTGTGTGTAAGAATATTATGTCCGTGATGCTGACTTACTATCTCATTCTCTCTAATCGAACGCAGAATACGACCCCATGGAGAGGCAAGTATAGTATTGAGCAAAAACCACACTGCAAGCATTGAGATAGCTGATAGCATAGCCAGAAAGACGACATATGGTGCTGAACCAGGCAGGCCAAGTAAATTTCCCGCTACTCCAGATGGTCCATTACTCCACCAATCTTCCAATGGAAGTGGATAATGAGACAAACCAATCGCCGAGGTTACTGTACCTGCTCTTAGTAGTGGTTCCGCCAGTAGAGAAATCCGGAGCATTTCTCCAAGCGAAATAGTCACGATTGCAAAGTAGTCCATGCGAAGCCTGGCTGTTGGATATGCGAGCAACCAACCTGCAGCTGCTGATACCAAAACTGCAACAATTGTTGCAGTCCATGGGGACCAGCCATAGCCATTAGTTGCTACTGGAGCGGAAAGTAATGCCACAATTACAGCGCCAATACCTACAAAGAAGATAACACCAAAATTAGTCATTCCAGTAAACCCGGTGTGTATGTTTAATGAAAAAGAAGCGAGTCCGAAAATACCTACTAATG
Source organism: uncultured Dehalococcoidia bacterium (assembly GCA_964605345.1). Lineage (GTDB taxonomy): Bacteria > Chloroflexota > Dehalococcoidia > Lucifugimonadales > CAZSCD01 > CAZSCD01. The sequence continues at coordinate 1,668 of CAZSCD010000032.1, read as the reverse complement.
TAATGATTCTAGCTACTTGTAAAGTTTTTGTAAGATTACTAACACTGGGTAGAAGCCATACTATAATGGTTAACAGCAGGAATAAAATGGCGAACATTATCCATGATCCACGCTCAGTTTCGCGGTCAATGCGTATGAAGTTTCTTCGTTTGATATGCAAATTCGATGTATTAAATGGAATTCTGATATTAGTGGTTTTTATCTTCGAAAATAATGCTACACGATAGGATGTAAGTGAAATCCATGTAACAGAAAGCATTTTGCCGAGATACTCTAGCATCTCATCTTTGCGTTCATTAATCCGGTCAATGTACAGGCCACAAACGGCTACCGTTGCCGTTAGGCGCCTCATGGGATTGTGAACTTTTATAATGTCAGAAGGTTTGTCGTCTTGTTGTGCTACCCGTCGCTTTCTGATACGTTCGATGTTCCAATGTTGGAGTGCATCTCCAATACCTCGTGGAGCTAACAACAGCAATCCCACTAGAAAAATGAAAGGCATAACTTCAGCAAAACCACTAGCTGTAGGGCGGCCCAGTGCGTTTCCAGCGCCGATCAAAAAAGGTTCGGAGCTTGCTCTCAGTAAACCTATTATGAGCGCCCCGATAATTACTCCAGGCATAGATCCAATACTACCTAAAACGACTACAGCAAAAGCCGGCAATAACAGCGAAAGACCTAATTCTGGGTTGACTGGTAAGATTGCTGCGAGTAACGCTCCGCCAAGACCAGCAATTCCAGATGAAAGGAAAGCAGTGTTTCTATGAACACGTTCGACGTGGATTCCACTCGATGCAGCAAGATCTGGATTGTCAGCCACTGCACGCATTTGCCTGCCAAGGCGAGTGCGATGCAATGTTATCAACAGTAGTATCACAGCTGCAAATATCCCAACTATAAGAACAAGCTTCGAGTAGGCAAGTCCATACGGACTTACGTTTGAAACGAAATCCATCAATGGAGCGTTAATACGATCTCCAAGATGAACTTGTAATTGTCCCGTTGGAATTTCAAATGTTGATGTAGTAAGCCTCCAATCACGATCTGGAATAAACATGTGAGTCCCAGCGCTAAATCGCAAATAGAGTAGAGCTCGAAGAATCATGGAAACTCCAAGTGAAGCAATCATCATCACCTGTGGAGTTGCGAGCTTGCGTCGGATTCGTCTGTAAATGACTATGTCTATAAATAGACCTACAATCCCTGTTATGAAAAAAGCTCCAATTCCAGCCCAAAGCAGCAATTCCCAGTTTAGGCTACCGTCCTTAGGCGCATCTGATATTGGGAAAAACATGTCAGACCACATTAAGGTAAGCGCGACGTAAGCCCCAAGGAGCATCATTTCGGCCTGGGCAAAATTAGCAAATCGTTGAACTTTGTATGTGAGCGTTAAACCTATAGCGATACTCAGATAAACTGCTGCCCAATATAAACTACTAAGACTAATTGATGACAGGTTGAAGTTCATTGTGGCAGATCTGCTTAGTCCAGACAAAACCAGTTCAAGAACCAAAAACGCAACCAAAAGCACCAGAATTGGAGTTGATATGATAATTGCAGTTTTCCATTTGAGGGGGGTTTGGTTAAGTACTGTGCGAATTAATACCAAGCCGCCAGCCATCATTTCAATCGATAATGATAACCACTTGATTTGGTGAGTTAATAAAC
>CAZSCD010000031.1:0-2940 GCA_964605345.1 uncultured Dehalococcoidia bacterium | reverse complement strand
CTGCTTGATGTGAGTTTGCCAAGATTGCGCTATCTCGATGACATTCATGGGAGCCGACTTAAAACCTTGATGTCGAATAAATTCAACCTAATCGAATCATTACGCACGGCAGACCTGGTTATTGGCGCTGTTCTAATTCCTGGTGCGCGGGCACCGCGTTTAATCACTCGCGATATGCTAAAAGAAATGCAAAAGGGCTCGGTGATTGTCGATGTGGGAATTGATCAAGGGGGAATGCTGGAAACGTCACGTCCAACCACACACAGCGATCCGATTTTTGAAGTGGAAGGAGTCATTCATTATTGTGTTGCCAATATGCCAGGGGCATTAGCACGTACATCTACATTCGCGCTCACCAATGCTACATTTCCTTACGCGTTGAAACTAGCCAATGAGGGTTATAAAAAAGCCATGTCCGATGATCCAGCTTTGAGAGGGGGGCTCAACGTCTGTCTCGGTTCCGTCACTCACCCTGCTGTGGCAAAGGCGCTTGAAAAAGAATTTGTTGAGCCTGGAACCTATTTGTGAATGAATAGATATTAAATGAGCAAGGTGCAACAGTTAGACGCATCGGGCAATACGTCAGGAACTGGTATAGATGGCTGAGAGCTGGGGTGGACGTAAGGAAAAGTTTCACTCCTGATTGTCACGCCGTTTCGCAATCTCCCCCTCTTCAACGATTTTCTACACCCCCTCTTCCATTCCATATTCTTCCCAGCCTATTGTATGCCGCGCAATTTCCAGTTCGCCAACATTCATTCGTCTGTGGTTGTGTTAATTTGTTGCTATCAAAACAAGCCATGCACTGCAAATCGTTGGCGTTCTTTCCTCCTGGGCACAGGTGCGCGCATCCTGGTTTATCGTATCGGCGACAATCATACATGTGCCTGCGTTTGGGGTCCGCACATCCGGGCAATTTATTCTCTTTTTTACATCTCCATTCTCTTGCCGGTCCATCCGTTTTCTTGATGCCATACCGACAGTCTCTTTTCAACCTTCTCAATGCAGCTTTCGAGCCGTCCGGATCATTTCGTTTTCGTTCTGCGGCTCTCCTCTGCATTTCTCGCACCCGCTCTTTGGTTCGATTTTCCCTCATCTCTCCCTTCTGTTTCACCCAACTGCCTATCAAATAAGTCATTTCGATGGACTTGAGGTTCCCATCACATTCTGTGCTAGCGCCGTCCTGCGCGCACATGTTTTTGATAGATTCATACCTATAAGATACTAAGGATGGGAGCTGCATCAAACACATTTCTGGGTTACGCTGGCCCTCCCTTTCATCGCATCGCTTCATTTCCTCGTACAAGTCATCCAGCTCACGACTGGACATAGATGGGTGTTTCTCTGACCCTTGTTGTCGACTTAGTGTAGCAGTGGCGGCAGATAACTTGCCTTCCAACTCAGCAACCCTAGCATTCAACTGAGCAACTTCACCTCCTGATGGATCGATGGGTGCAACAGGTTGAGTAACAACTGTGGGTTGAGTACTATTAATTGGGGACCCACTCTTAAAAAAATCAACCTCTGCAAATTGAACTGCGCCTGCGGTTGGCTTATCGATGGCTGTTACAATAACCCGGTAGTATTTGTAAGCTGTTGCATTTGTAAAGGTATTTCCGTATGGCGTAAACCTAGCTGCTGTCTTAGGTAATGATACGGTGGCAATTTCACTAAAACCACTGTTCATGCTTTCGCTAGAACCGGATATAATAACTTCTAATGGATCTCTGCCATAATCATCATTAGCCGTTGTAAATTGAATTTCGTTTATTACAACTGGCGTTTGAAAAACTACTGTAAAACCAGAACCTATTTTGTGAAAGTTTAAAAACTTTGTTTGCGGATTTTTGTCTATAGCATTTGCAATTTGTTCATTAGCGGGAGAACGTGTTGGCCCTTCGGGAAAAATAGCATCAGGAACAACTATAGTTTGGGCAATAACATTTGCAGTTACAAAAAAAATAGCCACTATTACAATGGCGGTCTTAAAAATTATGTTCACGTTTTTATTGATCATAATTGCCCTTTTCCTTTTAATTGCTCGATTATTAACAATGTCTGTTTGTATTTAAAACCGTCTTGAATGTATGGGTCTTTAAATTTTTAATCATTTTTTTTCAATTCTTTCAAGACATTTATTTGTTGAATAGTACCCACTCTAAGCAAAACCCTTGATAAATCGCAAGTAACTATCACGCCTTCAAACTAATAAACATTAAGAACTACACCATTGCCATAAGCAGTCAACACTCCTCATGCTTAGCCTCCCGTTCATCTATCTCCTGCAAGGATCCATCATTCCTATTTGGTTAATTGATTTATTGGCAGTTATTAGAGGCAGTTGATTTAGGCAATTGAACCTGCTAAATAGTTGCATTATGAGCAATTTTGTTCACCTGCATCTTCATACTTCCTACTCTTTACTGGATTCTTCCATTCGTCATGAACCGTTGATCAAGAGAGCGGCTGAGTTTGGTATGCCCGCAGTTGCCATGACCGATCACGGTAATATGTTTGGGGCAGTTGAGTTTTACAACACCGCTAAAAAACATGGCATTAAACCCATTTTAGGTTGCGAGGTGTATGTTGCCCCGGAGAGCCGTCATGAAAAAAAATCAAAAGATAGTTTGCGGGATGCCTCTTATCACCTGATTCTCCTCTCAAAAAATGAAAAGGGATACAAGAACTTATTGCGCCTGATTACTCTGGGATACCTGGAAGGATTTTATTACAAGCCCCGCATTGACAAGGAACTGCTTGCGGAGCACTCTGAAGGATTGATTGCCTTGAGTTCCTGTATTCGTGGCGAGGTTGAGTACAATGTTTATCGTGATAACGTACCCCGTGCGACTAAGGTTGCGGCTAATTATGCCGAATTTATGGGTCCAGAATACTTCTACCTCGAATTGCAATATCACGGGCTGGAAAATCAGGATCGGA
>CAZSCD010000030.1:0-6064 GCA_964605345.1 uncultured Dehalococcoidia bacterium | reverse complement strand
AGGTGTAGGTATAGGTGTAGGTATAGGTGTAGGTATGGGTGTAGGTATGGGTGTAGGCACTGGTGTAGGTTCATCAACAAGAGCTTGTTGAACTCTAGCTTTTACAGTTGCGTCGATATCTGGCTGTGTCTCAGATGTTGTCTCTCCACAACCTATAATGAATAAAAAAATTATGGTTACCAGAGACAACGTTATCATCTTTAACGTCATCTTAACACCTCCATCCGATAGTTATAATTATCCCGAAATTACGGAATGGAAAAGCACTAACTATTCTTTGAGTTAAGTGTTACTCTCCAATACCATCCATCAACCTGACAAAATAATACGTTAGGTTCGACTTCAAACATTGTGGGATACACAGAGCCCATCTCACGACCTATCGTTGTTATTTCCCAATCTTTACCAGTACCATCTGAACTAATGGCTAATTTTACTAACCCAGGACCAGGCCAATACCATCTAGCATGGTCACCTCCTGGAGTAATTCTAGACCATCCTGGTGGAAATCTATTCCCATATATGACAGCCAATCGACCATCTGTTAATTTCGCCAGATGAGGCCAGCATCCTCGCTCCAATCCAGTATACACAGGCTCGGTCCACGTCTTGCCCTGATCCGAGCTCCAACAAGTATATAAAGGTCGGTGGTGTCCAGTACGCATTATGCATAAAATCTGACCATTATCCAAAAGAATTATGGAAGGTTCTCCAAATCCCTCATCTATCGGATCTTCTAGATTAGGAACTGCTACTGTAGAAAGATAATCCCACGTCCTGCCTTCATCTCTTGAGATAAGTACGAATGTCCTAGCTAAATAATGTGTCTCTGATTTACCTGGCCCTGAAGATGGCTCGATAGTATCTTCTGCGAAATTACCATCTGCAGCCACCAGCAGGTTGCCGTCAGGCATTTCTATAATGTCTCTTTTAATAAATATGCCATACCACTCGCTAGGTTTTCTGTCTCGCGTAGGACCACCTGGAACATTCACACGAGCCTTATCTTCAGTTATGGTTTTAAGATTGTCTGTAGAACGCCAAGACCTCACTTGGTAAACACCAGGTGATTTGATATACACTCGACTATCTAGCGCAAGAAACAGCCCCGGTCGTGAAAATACAGAACCCTCAGGACCTGGTTGAGGTCGGCTATCTATTCTATCCGGTGTGGGTATTCCAATAAACTGGTGGACCGATATCTTGTCTAGTCCAGCAATATCGTGTTTAACGATATTTTTACCGCCATCAACGCTTTTATGCCTACCCGCCAAATATACAGTCCCATCAAAATGCCTGAAGCAACTACGCCATGCCTCATACGGTACTCGTTTTTCCTGTATATGCTTTGCGTGTCCTTCTTCTTTTACCCACTGATCAATGGTCTTTTGGTCTATATCAATTTTATATGACTGCAATGCTCCAATATCTTTTACCAAACCAGATCCATGTTCTTTAATCATATGTGAATCTCCTGTACCAGTAGTTTAAACTTGTTGACGAAACTGTAAATATATTTAGGAGGTCTGTATCGGCGAGGTTATCACACCAAAATCTATATATCAATAAAATCCTGCAAATCATGTCTATAGAACTATTGTTCGTAAGACATATGTTCTGTTATTATGGCCGCATAAACCTAATACAAACACATATCATAATATGTTGGGAGGAATTATGTTGTCAAAATCATGTCCACGCTGTAAAGGCTATATGAATGCCAATAGAGATCAGTACGGTAACTACAAAGAATGTTTACAATGCGGATACATGGTAGATTTTGAAATCCATAAACATTCCAGGCACCCATCAGTCTCAATAGCTCGTATTAAAATTGCCTGAGGATTAAATAAATTTACATTCAATTGACCAAAGCCTGTGCTATGATTATAGGATACCCACATAAATGGTCTGGCTATATAGGAATTTCATAGCCTGTATGACATGAAGCTTGCATATATGAAGTCAAAAACCTTAAGCTATCGTGTTCAAGCAAACGGCAACAAATACATGAGCCGGTAGCTCAGCTCGGTCAGAGCATCGGACTTTTAATCCGAGTGTCCTGGGTTCGAATCCCAGCCGGCTCACTCCAATTTCAGGTTACGTACAACCATAGAGGGTGAATTTGACTAACGGTAAGGTAACTGATGGAGGTTGGAGGACAAAGGCAGTATCTTTCTTAGCCGAAAGATCAACATCTGTAATAGCAGTCTCGTTAATAGTAACCATACTTCTACTGTATCCATTACTACAGATGTCTCCCTCTGAACAGGCCTCACCAAATCCTCCTGGAGAGGTTTACGATCTTCAGGCAGACATTGACACTAAGTTCCCCACCCCTGTTCACTTTGCGTATTTCATGCTCGAAGCTAGAAATGGCGATGTTCTTACACGTGACGTTCTTCTTGAATTCAAAGAAAACAGAGACACCCTCCTCTTATTAGATTCCAAGGGAGAACTGGCTGCTGGAACTTTAGAAAAACAATCTTACCTATACACATACTTTAATTCAGATATCGGTGTTGAAATAATCGGAACAGCATCTATATTGGAACCACTTGAAGCAGCATTATCCTTTATGGATACCACTCTGGAAACTGCATCTGAAGAACAGATTAAGATTGCTGTCCATCAATTACTTGCTAATGAAAACACATCTTACATAATTGATTTTCTCTCACGGCATGCGAAATACGAAAAAAGAATTGTTTTAGGACAAGAAATTAATTGGTGGACATCACCTGCAATGGATTTTACCGCACTTGCTGATAACAATAAGTTAGGTGGAGCAGGGTTAGAAATTGGTATTGGTGGAGGACCTGATGTAATCAACAAAGAACACTTAAATCGAAAGATAAGTTCCATAATGCGAGGGGATTCCAAGTTTTATGAGACCTGGGGCGTTGCAATTGACGCAAATTTGGAATCAGAGGATGAAGGTAAAACTTCTGCTGCATTTATAACTTTCACAATTATAGGCGCGGTGTTAGTAGTTGGACTAAGCTTAAGATCGTACTGGGCCGCCGCTATATCGGGTATTGGACTAGGTATGTTAATTATCTGGTTAAAAGGCATATCAGCCCTTGTTGGACTTAAAGGTGGGTTGACCGTTGACTTAATAGTACCAATAAGCATGATTGCACTTGGTGTTGATTTTGTAGTGCATTCTGTGCATCGATACAAAGAAGAAATAGAAGAAGGGCATTCCCCTAGAGATGGGTTGAAAATCGGCCTGGCAGGAGTGTTAGCTGCTTTGCTTCTGGCCATGGCATCTGACAGCATTGCTTTTCTATCAAATCTATCTTCAGCAATCGAAGCAATAATTCACTTCGGCAGCGCAGCAGCCATAGCAGTCCTCTCAGCATTTGTAATTCTGGGAATCGTTGCACCAATAGCGACAATGCGTATAGATGAGCTAATGCAAATTTCCGGCAAACAGTTTAAAGGGAAATTACATACGTCAAACCGTATATTTAGTTCTATTGGAGTGGCATCTGCATGTGGAGGCGCAGTAATTATCATGATAGCTGTAAACATGCTATATGGAGTTGTCACTCTCCTTGTAACCGGCTTGATATTTATTGGTGTCCCTGCTGTTTATCTGGCCCTGAGTAAAAATAAACCTCGAAGCAAAACCCAACTAGTATCTGAAAAGTCATCTTTAAAACCTACTAATCACAGACTTATAACATCTGTTGAAAAAATCGTCACAACAGCAACGTCTTATTCTTCAGCAGTACTCATAGTCACTTCTATAATCACAGCAGCATCAGTTTTTTCCGCTCTTAAACTAGAGCCCACTTTCGATGTGAAAGATTTTTTCGACCCTAAATCGGATATGGTTATCGGATTAGACAAAGTAGATGAACATGTAGGCGAGAAAGGAGGGGAACCTGGAATAGCTTACATTAAAGGCAATTTAACAGACCCAAATGCTGTTTTAGCCATATCGGACTTTATCGAATCATTAAGAGACATTGACAATATAGCCGAAAGACCAAGTGGAGAAGTAACAATAGGTTTTGATATCGTCAATACATTAAATACCATAATGGAAAACCCAACAGCTCTCTCTGCCATAAAAACTGCTACCGGTATTGCCATTGAAGACAAAAATGAAGACCACATACCAGATACCAAAAAACAAATAGACACAGCTTTTACATTTGCTAGAGAGAATGGGATACCTGGCCCAGATGGAAACCTTATCCTTAGACCAGACCAAGTAAAAGGAGCTATATACCTCTCAGATGGAGAAGAAAGCTTAACAACCATTGCATTCCAAATACCAGGCACGCGAGATCATGCAGCAGTAACAAAAGCAGGTAAAGCAATTCGCCCAATACTTTCAACCCTAGAATCACATCCATCCATATCGATAGCAAGATTAACCGGGTCACCATTCACTAGAGAAGTTCAGCTATCCGCAACAACACGTACTCTATACACTTCATTACCCATAGCTATAGTAGCGGCTACACTACTTCTTATAATCACGATGCGATCTTTCAAATACGCCATTATCACTGTAATTCCGATAGGGCTAGTGGTTGCATGGCTTTACGGAATCATGCAAATAGCGGGATTTTCTCTTAACTTTGTTACAGCAATGATAGGGGCTATTTCTATTGGAGTAGGAATTGACTATTCAATTCATATGACTCAAAGATTCAGAGAAGAATTAAAACAAAATCCTTCTAGAATAACTGCGATTAAAAGAACATCTCGAGGTACTGGAGTTGCGTTGCTGGCATCAGCAGCATCTAGCATAGTTGGATTTGTAATCCTGGGATTTGCGCCTATGCCCATGTTTGCATCATATGGCCAACTAACGGCCTTGATGATTTTCTTAGCGCTTATCGCATCTCTGATAGTACTTCCGTGTTTATTAATGTTTGTAACAAAAGAAACAAATATTACCGACAAAGAACTTCAGTATCCATAGCATATGCAATTTACCAGTGCATAAAGTGTGTACCTAAAGTCCAAGCTTAACTTTTAGTTGTTCGTTTGTAGGTTCAATTAGTACGGATCCATCAGGAAAAACTATAGTTGGAACTCTTTGTTCTCCACCATTTAACTCTTTTATAAGTTGAACATATTGGGTGTCTTGATCCACGTCAGTCCAGGTATATCCAACACGATTATCATCCATGTAACGCTTGGCTCTGGTGCAATCTCCACACCAACTTGTTCCATACACTCTGATTTTAGACAACCTTCACCTCGGCTTCAGTAATCGAAAACTGGCAATCATTACGAGACACGATCACAAATAGATAAACTTAAGTCTATCATATTGGGAATTAGAATAAACTGGCTGGTGTGCGCCTAAATGTGGCCAATGAATGATTTGCAAAGCAAACAACACTGATATCGTAAAACTTAAACCAACGAAATCACTACAATAGGAATGTGTCGAGTAGTTGCTTTTTTATATTCATCATATCCTGGATAAACTTCAACTGCCTTAGCCCACATATCTTCGTATCTGCTATCAGATTTTTCTATTATGGAAGCCTTGGCGTTTTTAACAACTGACTCAATTCTGATAGATACCTCAGAGTTGTACATTATATTTATAAACCAAGCTGGATGAGTATCGTTCCCGCCAAAAGATGCAATCAAAATGTAACTTCCATTAAAAGGAATTGCTACTAACGGTACGGTTCTTTTTTTACCAGATTTACTGCCCACGGTTGTCAGTAATATAAATTCTATGTTCTTAAATCTGTTCCAAATTCTGCCTCCAGAGACACGAAAAACATTTCCATGGATTTTTGAGAAAACTTTGATTAATTTAAATTTTCCTTTCATAACACTATGATTTATTTCCTAGGCATAACCGGTAGGATGATATGAGATGGATGTTTCTCGTTATGGAATATTATCTGGTTAGCCGTACGTAGTTCCGTATCCTCTGCAAATTTGTTACCTGTATTAGGATTACGGTCAAATCTGGGGAAATTACTGCTAGATATCTCTACACGAATTCTGTGTCCCTTAAGAAAAACGTTACTCGTAACCCAAAGATTGATGGAGAATTCGTAAATGTCTCCAGCTT
>CAZSCD010000029.1:0-13750 GCA_964605345.1 uncultured Dehalococcoidia bacterium | reverse complement strand
GATAGACCAGACGTTCAACTATCTGCTTTAAACACATCCACCGCTTGCTTGGTGTTAACCAATGGAATTGAACCTATCGAGTACGTCAAATATGAAGCGGAACTTGAAAAAACACCTGTTATGGTTGTGGAAACTAACACTCTACAGACAATGGATATTTTGAACACATTGATGGACAACACAAAATTTGACCATATATCAAAACTGATGGAATTCTCAAAACTGCTTGATTCTCATTTGGACCTACCCAATCTATATAGAAACATTGGCATAAACATCTAACTTGATCAACCCTTGACATGCTCGTAAAACCTCGGATGGAATCACCATGGTAGTTGCAGTTTGAGTATTGGGAAACTATCCTGGATGGCCTTGTCCCAAGCGAATTCATGTCTGTCTATAGGTTGAATGCCCAAGAACCAGAATCAAGTTATCATACAGTCAATACCCACAGCCATCATGGTAATATATCCTGCAAAAACCAACCAACAGTATCTTCAAAAGCATAGGGGTTTTCTAAATGAAACCAGTGACCACCCCCTTCTAATTCAACAAGCCGTGCATTTGAGATAATTTCACGCATCCGGACCACTATTTCATGAGTTTGCAAATCATTTTGACGACCACGCATGATAAGCGTTGGAGTCTTGATTTTAGCAATTTGTTCCCATAAATTTGGCTGTTCGTAATTTGAGAGTGTTTTGGGATCGCACTTCCAAATTCTTTTATCTCCTGGCAATGACTTCGACATTTGTATCGCCTGACTAATTAACCAATCATTTTGCGAGTATGGTTGTTCTTTACGTAGAATATTTGTCAAAGATTCCAGAAAATCTATATTGTGTTGTCTACGATAACCGATCTGTCGTTTTGAAAATGTTTCTGAATTTAAAACGCCGAGTTCACTACTAAGAACAACTAAAGCTTTTATCACTTCAGGCGAATCTGCAGCATACAGAAAAGCGCTATTTGCACCTAAACCATGTCCAACAAATATCACATCGTTCAACTTTAATTGACTTACAAAAGCTTTAATATCCTTAAAATAGTTACCAAGTTTGTATTCGTATGTTTCAGCCCAATCACTATCTCCATGGCCTCTGTGATCCAAAGCTATTACATGATAATCAGAACTCATCGTATTAGCAAAAATGTCCCAATTTCTAGTACAATCTCCAAGTCCATGTAGAAGTACCATGGGGTTAGCTTTGGCATTGCCCCAATCCACATAATGAAGGCGTAACTCTCCTACAGTAATATATTTATCAATTGGCTGATATTGTTCTGTCATCTTAGGCTCAACAATCACAACAGATGTTTAAGAATAGAAGTTGAGTAATTTCTGTGCACCTGAGAATGTTAGATCACTTTGGTTATTCTATGTTTTGTTCAAGTATATCAAGAGAGATTCTGAAATCAGACGGTATGAAACCTAACGTACTTGCAGGAATCGCATCAGTAACCTTTACGAAAACAGGTACTATCGTCGAATCAATAAGAGTATTTTCAATTAATTCTTTTGTCTCTCGAACATCTATTTTATCAACGGCTTTTCCTGCAATACCTTCCTCTGGGAATTGGAAATTATAGGCTAGTCTAGCCCCAGCAACAATAATTGCTCCAGATATAACAAAGCCAATTAAGATGCCTAAAGACAATCCTCCCAATTTATCAAAAACAGATGACAATCCTACAGTCATCACGGCCAATATGGGTCGCACTATTTTCTCAATAAATCTCGCAGCTATCAAAGCAAAAACAATCAATATTACATAAGCAATCACAGTAACCCACGTATCATTAGAGAGAGATGAATCAAACAATCCACCAATATTGTCACTTAATTGACCTGCTAAAAGCCATCCAAAAACAATTCCAACCGAAGAAAATCCTGCACCTATAAGACCAATCCTCATACCCCAAAAAGCAGAGGCACATACTAAAATCACAATGGAAACATCAAACCAATTCATAACGTGAACAATTTACTCCAAAATTAAATAATGCCAAAAACGCCTACGATTTCAAAACCAAATCCACATTTTCAACTATTTTGCTATATTCACTAAGAACCTCTTCATTAAGCAACACAGTAGGTTTAGAAGTGTCTCTGTAATCTGCTTTAAGTGATAAACTACCCAGAAAATTGATGTCTAAGTCTTCGGCCAATTCTTTACCAGCGCCAGATCCAAAAATTTCTCCTGAGAAATTCTCTACAATACCCAAAACATTAACATGTAAAGTACGAATCATATTGATGGATCGCTTTGCATCAATCATCGCTAATTCCTGTGGAGTAGTTACAACTATAAAACCATCCAAATCTAATGTCTGCATAACAGTCAGAGGCGCATCAGAAGTGCCTGGAGGTAAATCTACTATCAAGTAGTCCAATTCTCCCCAATTGGTGGATTGCAGGAGTTTTTGGATAGCATTATGAATCATAGGTCCACGCCATATTATAGCTTCATCTTCATTTTTCTGGAAAAACCCCATAGACATGACACGTACTCCAAACTGCTCACTTGGTATCATACGTTGATCATGATCAACGTGAGGAGATTCAGTGATTTTCATGGCACGAACAACATTAGGACAATCTATATCCACATCTAAGATGCCAGTCCTTGCACCATTAAACGCTAATGTCGACGCCAAGTTTACTGCAACAGTTGTCTTGCCTACACCACCTTTACCACTATAAACCCCTATCTTGTGTTTTATATTAGATAGGCTTTCTGAAATGGCACGTCTTTGATCAAATTGACGCTTCATTGCGTCAATTTTTGCGCGTGCCTGAGAGGCATTCTGTTCTTGGGTCATGTGGTAAACTCCGCGTTCTTTTCAGAATCGCATACAGGAAATTGATGAGAAGTATACTTTTTGAAAATATACTTCCAAAAAGTCAGTGAATCTATCAATCAAGTCCGAGCAATTTCTTGCCATCTTCGGAAATCAAGTCAGGTGTCCAAGGAGGATCATAAACCATTTCAACGTTAACGTCTTCAACTCCTTCAAGTTCAGCTATCCTCCATTCAGCCTGTTGTGCAATGTATGGACCCATTCCACATCCAGCGAACGTTAATGTCATTTTGATTTCAACATCTCCTTCGTCATCTACTTCAAGTCCATAAACTAACCCTAGGTCCACAACATTTACCGGTATCTCTGGGTCATAAACGTCTTTGAGGGCTTCAAAAACTTCTTCACGTGTAATCACTTCAGCCATATAATTCTCCTACGTTAGATGACAAACCGAACCATCTACTACTCTGCAATATTAACTTTGGTGACGTGGCCTGTCAATAAACTTCTTTATATACCAAGATTTTAGTTCATTGAATATTCTTTTAATATAAAATTACGCTACCAATTAATATAATCAAGATAACTTCTACAAACTACTCAGTTAAAACTCTACGCATGTCAATAATTTGATCACGTAATAGAGCAGCTTTTTCAAATTCCATATCACGAGCTGCTGCTTTCATACGTAATTCGCAGTCTTTTATTAACCTCAATAAATCATCCTTGGGAATATCTTGATCCATCAAGGAAGGCGTTATGGTTTCTACGGTCGATTTTATCCTCTCTGTAATGTCATGTATTCCTTTAGAAATACCTTTTGGAACAATACCGTGTGTTAAATTGTGGCGATTTTGTATATCGCGACGACGTTCTGTCTCGTCTAAAGCACGTTGCATAGAATTTGTAACGTTGTCCGCGTACATTATAACGTGTCCATCAACGTGTCTTGCAGCTCTACCAATTGTCTGAATGAGCGCTGTTGTTGATCTTAAGAAACCTTCCTTGTCAGCATCCAAAATTAACACCAAGCTTACCTCAGGCAAATCTAAGCCTTCTCTGAGAAGATTAATGCCAACAACTACATCATAAACACCCAATCTTAAATCTCTTAATATTTCACTACGTTCCAAAGTGTTTATTTCTGAATGCAAGTAATGTGTCTTTACGCCTATTTCCTTAAGATAATCAGAAAGTTCTTCAGCCATTCGTTTCGTCAGCGTTGTTACAAGGCACCTTTCTCCTTTATCTGTCCTAAACTTAATTTGGTTTAAAAGATCATCTATCTGACCATCAATCGGTTTCACTTCGACGCTAGGATCCGTAAGTCCTGTTGGGCGAATAACTTGTTCTACTATATTCTGGACGTGTTGATATTCATAATCGCTAGGTGTAGCTGAAACGTATATGGCACAATTAATACGTTGTTCGAATTCATCAAATGTCAACGGTCTATTGTCAAGTGCTGAAGGTAGACGAAACCCATATTCAACCAATGTATCCTTACGAGACTTGTCTCCAAAATACATGCCTCTGAGTTGCGGCAAAGTCATATGTGACTCATCCACAAATAGCAGATAGTCTTCCGGGAAATAATCTAGGAGTGTATAAGGAGAACTCCCTGGAAGTCGTCTAGCGAGATGTCGTGAGTAATTCTCTACACCTGTACAATATCCAGTTTCTCGCATCATCTCCATATCATAGCGTGTCCTAGATTCCAATCGCTGTGATTCAACCAATTTTTCTTCAGATGTGAGTTTTTGCAATTGTTCATCAAGTTCGCTTTCTATGTCCGTAATCGCCATTTCCAATTTCTCTTTGGAAGTCACAAAGTGTTTAGCAGGGTATATTTCAATAGAATCTCGCTTTATAAGTATCTCTCCAGTCAATGGATCAAACTCTGTAATACGTTCTACTTCATCACCCCAAAATTCTATACGTACACCCATTTCCTCATACGCAGGTAAAATCTCCAGAGTATCACCTCTAATACGAAATCTTCCTCTAGATAGATCTACATCATTACGTTCATACTGCATATCAACTAACTCTCTTAGTAGACGACGTCGATTACATTTCTCTCCCACCTTAACGTACGAAACAAAGCTTTGATATTCTTCAGGAGAACCTAGTCCAAAAATACAAGAAACCGAAGCAACAATCAAAACATCTCTGCGAGTTAATAAAGACCTTGTAGCCGAATGTCTTAACTTATCTAGTTCATCGTTTATGTCTGCATCTTTTTCAATATAAGTATCGGTACGAGGCACATACGCTTCAGGTTGATAGTAATCATAATAGCTAACAAAGTATTCAACAGCATTGCTAGGAAAAAACTCCTTGAATTCAGTAGCTAACTGAGCGGCAAGAGTTTTATTGTGGGCGATAACAAGCGTTGGTTTTTGTAATTTTTCTATAGCGCAAGCCATTGTGAATGTCTTACCACTACCAGTAACACCAAGCAGAATTTGGTGTTTTAAATTGTTCGTAACACCAGTCACAAGTCCATCTATTGCCTGAGGCTGATCGCCAGTTGCACCAAAATCAGAAAAAATCTTGAACCGTGTCACTAATCTCTCCGAGAGTACGACGCTACATACGTATTATCTCTGTTTTTATCAACCAACACCAATACGTTTTAGAGCTTGTCTCAATTGATCATCAAAAGATAAAGATTCGTCCTCAGACAAAGAAGAGGTCGCCTGACGTGCTTCTGCAGTACTGTAACCTAAAGCAGTCAGAGCTTCAATTAAATCAGTTTGGAGGTTATTAATCGAACCAACAATCCAATCATCACCGAATTTCCCTCTAAGTTCCAATACAATACGGCTTGCCATTTTTTTCCCAACTCCAGTCACACCAGAAAATGCTTCAGTATTTCCGGTATTCACTGCATCTGCTAACGATTCTGTAGTAAATCTAGAAAGTACACTTAATGCCAACCTTGGCCCAACTCCATTTATCCCTATCAAAGCCTCAAAAGCTAGTCGAAGTTCCTCTGTATGAAATCCATACAACGCTAGACTGTTTTCTCGGACATGTAATGCGGCAAATAAGTGAACAGAATCTCCTAATTCACCAAGACTGTTAACAGTTGGTAAAGCAACATTCAATCTATATGTGATTCCACCAACCGTTATATCAACCCAGTCTGGTCCAGTCCTTTCTAGAATACCTTTAATAGATGAAATCAGAGAAGAAACCATACGAATATCCTGATTAATCCAATCCAGTCAGATCTCTAAGACGACTGGCATTAACATGACAAATAGCTACAGCTAATGCATCAGAGGCATCCAATGGCTCCGGCAAATGTTCCATATCAAGCAAAACTTGCACCATTTCCTGAACCTGCTCTTTCGAGCTACCTCCATAATCTGTAACTGCGCGCTTTATCTCCATGGGAGCATACGTATATACATCAGCTCCATGATGAACTGCCGCTACCATAGCCAACGATTGAGCCTGGCCTATGGCTATAGCTGATTTAGCATTTTGTGACATAAAAGGATTTTCTATGGCCACTGCTTCTGGATTCCATTTTCTCACAATTTTAAGCAGTTGATCATGCAAATAGTGGAGACGTTCGGCTAACGATTTAGTCTTATCTGGAGTCAAAGCATCCATATATACCAAATTTAAATCTCCATTGCTAGAATCAATCACGCCCAATCCCATTCTAATTGTCCCAGGGTCTACTCCCAAAACAATCACCGGAAAGCTCTCTGTTCTATGAGTTCGTGGCGACAGTAATTAATATTAATTCCAATAAACATCATAATTATTTTCGACGCAGCCAGAGTCTGGAACTACCTCCATGACATATAAAACCACTACTATCATCGATCGGCATAAATCTTTTCTCTACACATCAACTGATTTCGTTGACTACGATTCGTCTCTATATCTTTCCAGTGTTTCATCAGGAAAATCGGCATTTGAGAATACTTTTTGGACATCATCTAATTCTTCTAATCGATCTAGTAAATGTAATGTCTTAAGGCCACCTTTTTCATCGAGAGATACAGTATTCTTTGGAAGCATGGAAAGCTCAGATGATTTGATGACTGCCCCAACTTCCACCAAGTTGCCACGAATGCCCTCCATTTTATCTGGAGTAGAATATATGTGTAATGTAGAATCAACAGCCTCAAAGTCATCAGCACCAGCATCAATTGCAATCATTGCTAATTCTTCCGTGTGTTCTGGGGTAACCTCGGCTACAACGACCCCTTTCTGTTCAAATTGCCACGCAACAGATCCAGTCTCAGCGAGGCTACCACCTGCTTTTGAGAAAGTAGATCTAACATCAGAAACCGTCCTGTTTCGATTATCCGTAAGCGTATGTAAAATAATTGCTGCTCCACCGGGCGCATATCCTTCATATGTTGCTTCCACAACTCGATCTTGGGATCCACTTTCTCCACTACCACGCTTGATGGCTCTGTCTATATTATCCACAGGCATATTATTGTCTCTAGCACGTTGCACTGCCATCCTAAGACGAACATTCATATCAGGATTAGTACCACCACCTTGACGAACAGCAATAATGATTTCTTTCGATAGTTTAGTAAACAACTGACCGCGACGAGCATCAGTAACTGCTTTGCCATGTTTAATCGTAGACCATTTAGAGTGCCCAGACATATCAAATTCTCCGGCTATTTACTAGTCTATAACCTAATTTATTCTAACATTCGGATATCTTAAGGTCAAAGTAAGCATATTCCAGATAGAAATTCTGGCGACCCTTTGATTCCTAGATTTAATCGAAATAAACCTCCTGCCCCAGAACCTTCTAGGTCTTTATTCTGCCCGCCAGCCGTTGTTACATAAATATCACTAAAGTCTTTCCCACCAAAAGTCACGCTGGATACTTTCTTAGCTGGAAAAAGGATACGTTTGTCTTCAACGCCATGAGGTGAATATCTATATAACGCTGACCCATCCCAACGAGCGGACCAAATAAAGCCATCAGAATCTACAGTCATTCCATCTGGGAGGCCTTGTCCATAAGGTACTTCTACAAAAATACGCTGTCTAGAAATATTGCCTGTATCTACATCATAATCGAACAAATAAATGTGCCTAGCTGCAGTATCTGTAAAATACATCGTTCTGAAATCTGAAGTGAAACCCATTCCATTAGATATACCTATACCGTCGAGTACCAATGTTAAAGTTCCATCTAATTCAAGGCGATACAATCTACCTAGATGTTCTTCAGTAAGTTTAGTTCCACTGGCTAATGAGTCAGACATCGTGCCACAAAACACCCGTCCACGGGGATCAGTAATCACGTCGTTAAACCTAAACCCACGCTCTTTTGGAACATCTTTAATTATGTAATCATGAATCCCATCATGCCAAATAGATATAGCTCCTCCTGACATGAAAAGAAGTAATTTGCCATCTTTTTGTATAGTGAAGCCCCCCACAACTGAGCCACTATAAAATTGTTCATGTTTTCCAGACAATGGATCTAATCTAAACATCCTGCCTGTAGGAATGTCTGTCCAATAAAGCAATTCTTCCTCAGAATGCCAAATCGGTCCTTCTCCTGTGTGGCAATGATAATCAGCAATTAGCTCTGGTTCGTACTTGAGATTTTCGGACATATGATCCATTTATCTATTTGCTCCGTTTTAATTCTATAACCGATTCCTTACAAACTTAGACGCATTGCAAATCGAACATCCTTCAGATCAAATCAATTATCAATGATTGGACCTGAAACTTTCCTATATTCACCTTTAAAGAATATCAATGGATCGCTTCCACTGTTTAAATAAGCACCATCAACTTCAGCGACGAATATGGTATGGTCGCCAGCCAAATATTTATTTGTAACTCGACAATCTAACATGGATATGCAATTTTTTAACATCGCTGATCCATGTTCTGTAAAACAATAAATTTTTGACATTTCTTCTGAACTAATTTTTTTTTTGGAAACGTACCGATCAATTATGTGTTTTTGATCTGTCGACAAAAAATTTATCCCGAACCGATTTGTTTTGTTAAGAATCTTGAAAGTATCTCGCGAATGGTCAACGCAAACTAGAATGAGAAGAGGCTCAATAGAAACTGAACTTATCGCATTCGCAGGCATACCATGAACAGTACCATTTGGCTCAATAGTAGTAATCAAACTAACTCCCGTAGGAAACATACTCCAAATACTCTTGAACGTATCCTTTGAAACCATATTCACCCTTACTCCATGTATTTGCAAATTAAATGTACTTCTGCCAGATAAGTTCGAGTTTTATTCTATATGAAAGTGAAAATCACTTCTACGATAAATTCGCCTTGTCGAAATTATATTCGGGAAATTAATTTTCTATAATTGACACACCCACCCGATCACAATTAAAATCCTGTAACCTGTATTTCTAAATGAAATCATGGGAAATCAACATCTGGGAGGTATATAATGCCAACCAAAGCATATATTCTCATAGAGACGGCCGTAGCTAAATCACGTGGAGTGTCAGACGCTCTGAATTCCATATCAGGAATACACACAGTTGATGCTGTTACTGGTCCATACGACATCATAGCAATAGCAGAAGGGCCAGACCTGAACTCATTAGGAGACTTGGTAACTAGTCATATACACTCTATTGATGGCATCATACGCACTGTAACCTGTTTGTCTGTAGGATCACCAAAGTCGTAAGAAGTCGGTTGTCTCATTTAAGAGATAACTGGAAATCAAATGCATCATACGAAAGCGTATGGGTCTGTTATCCGCACGACTCCAAAGATACACGTAGAATTTTCGAAACTCCTTATCTTATACGCTGAATAACTCTCCGAACGGCATCTGCAAATTCGTCTATTTCTGCTTCAGTAGTAAGTGTAGATAGCGCTCCGTCACCACTACTTTGTATCATGACACCTTCATTAACCAAGCCTATAAACAAAAGATCATTTAATTCTTGGTTTCTGAGCAATTTTGATCGATAATTAGTGATTTCATTATCTGTTATGTTGATACCAAAAAACGAAGCTACACCAGTAATCTGAACAGGCATTTCTAATTCATCAAAAATTGCTCGCAGTTTTCTTCTGAGAATCTCGCCCAATCTATTTAAGCGTTCATATACATGTGGAGTCAATTGATTCATAACCACTTCGCCTGCCACCATAGTCATTGGGTTACCATTAAACGTTCCAGCATGTGGAATTACTGGCTTTTTACCTGGTGAACCATAAAGCGCCATAACATCTTCTCGCCCACCAAAAGCTCCTGCAGGCATGCCACCACCAACTATTTTGCCGAGTGCGGTAAGGTCTGGAATCACTCCAAACATCTCTTGAGCTCCTCCAGGAGCTACTCTAAAACTCTGAACTTCATCAAATATCAGAAGGATTCCTAGTTCTGTCGTCAGATCACGTATGCCTTTTAAAAATTCTATATTAGCTGGTATATATCCGAATTCGGAAACTACTGCTTCCATGATTACACAAGCCAGTTCTTTATGATGTTGTCGTATGATTCTAGAGCTTTCTTCCAGGTTATTAAAAGGCAACACAATCACATCATCCACTAAACTAGGTGACTGTCCAGGAAATTCCAGAATGGAGATGGTCTCATTTTCATTCAATGCATCAGATGGAGGATGAACGCTAACTTCAACATATTCATGGGTACCATGATACAATCCTTCAAATTTTGCTACTTTATGCTTGCCTGTAAATGCCCTAGCTGCACGCATAGCATTTAAAGTAGCTTCTGTACCAGAATTAGTGAATCTTATCGTGTCCACTGAGGGTATTCTATCGCAAAGCAGTTTCGCCAACCGTATCTGTGATTCAGCAGGAGCACTATAGGCAGTTCCTTTCAATGCCTGATCTTGAAGAGCATTAACAATCAACGGATTTGCATGTCCCAATATTAAACTAGTAGCATTTATAACAAAATCAAGGTATTTGTTTCCGTCAACATCATATAAATAATTGCCTTGTCCTTTATCAATGAAAACTGGATAAGGGTCATAAAAAGCAGCTCCTCTGGTGCTGCCCCCAGGAAGAAACTGAGCGGCTTTTTCTTGCAAAGCTCGTGACTTTGGAGTGTTTGCTATGTAGTGATCAATTTCATTTTGATATTTTTGCGATATCATCTCAATCTCCTGAAAGAAGTTGTGTTACTTTGATTCCCAACTTTAGTTCGCCCATATTCACATAACGTCTTATTCAGTTAATCCACTCCGTTCAAATCAACCATAACTTCATTTAGGCTACCGGACCGAAAACCCGCAAGATCCAATGTTATGTAAATATATCCAATTGACTTGAAAAACTTTATCACGTTATTTCTAACACCTTCATCAACAAGAATGTGGAAATCCTTTGGTTCAATTTCAATTCTAGCCATGTTGCCATGATGTCGTACTCTAATTTGGCTAATTCCTAAATTACGGAGGTGTTCCTCTGCAACAGAAATACTTTCTAAAGCTTCAACTGTAACAGTGGTGCCATACGGAACACGTGAAGACAGGCATGCCTGTGCAGGTTTATCCCAGACAGATAAGCCCATCTCTTTGGATAACAATCTGATCTCAGATTTCGATAAACCAACTTCTACCAATGGACTACGAACTGAATACTTTTTAGCTGCATTAAGCCCAGGCCGAAAGTCCTTTAAATCATCTGCATTGGTACCATTAGCAATCCATGAAAAGTTTTCAGTTCTCGCAATATTTGCTAAGCGATCATATAACTCGTCCTTGCAATAGAAACATCTATTGGAAGTATTAGCTCTATAGTCTAGTCTTTGGACTTCTTCAGTCTCAATGACTCTATGATTGAGACCTAGTTTTTCACCTAATAAAACGGCTTCCCGTAATTCGGACTTAGCCAAACTTGGAGATTTGGCAGTAATCGCAAGTGCCTTAACTCCCAAAACATCATTGGCAACGTTAGCCATGAAAGCACTATCTACACCACCTGAATACGCTATTATAACGGAAGTCATGTCACGAAAATTGTCCTTTAAGGCACTTAATTTCAATCTGGCCTCTTTAGGATTATTCATTTTCGTCAAAATTTCCACTTATCATAAACCTCTGATTTTGAGTGACGATAGCACCGTCATAATAGGTTGTCAATAAAAGGCACTTTATATCTCGAAATTATCGAACCAGCCAAACTTCTTTCATCCACCAAAATATGTAGATTCCATTTCAACCATTCTACTAGTACAATTAAAATTCACATGAATACTCGAGAGTCCTGAATGCGAAAAATTACAGATATAACCCAAGCCGTCCGTTGTGTAACAGTCAGTAACGATGCATCAACGGCTTTAGCTTCTCCAAATGTATATTTCATAGCCAAGAACAATCAAGCAGTGTTCATTGACTCTGCATATGGCAAACGTGACGAAATAGAAGCCATTCTAGACTGTTGGAAGTCTCACGGCAAACCAAATATTGCCGGGATTATATTAACTCACAGACACAAAGACCACATTGGTGGCTCCATAGAATTGGCGAAGGTAACTGGTGGGAAACTGATTTGCAGTACGCTAGAAAAAAATTCTATTGAACAATCCCTCAAGGGATACAAAATAGAAAAACTCGTTCCACCGAGTGGAGAGATGCTCACGCTCGACGGAATAACACTGAAACTTATTCACACACCTGGCCATACAAATGGTAGCCTTTGTGTGTATTACACCGAACAAAATATCCTCTTCACCGGTGACACAATACTGAGTACTGGATCAACATCTATAAGTCCAGAACATGGTGACATGACCCAATACATAGACTCTTTACAGAATCTCCTTAAATACGAATCTCAAATCATATGTCCCGGGCACGGCCCTATAATCACTAGTACCCGCATTGCGATAGAAAAACTAATAGAACGTAGAATGTTCCGAGAAAATCAAATACTGGAACTTATACAGAAAGGACCTCGCACAATTAATGATATATTCGATAACATATACTCGAATCTCGCCGAAATCCTACATAACACAGCACGTAACCAAATACTTTCACACCTGTTGAAATTAGAAAGAGATGGTAGGATTAAGCAAATAAATCGTGGGATATTTAAACTAATATAGAATTAACTAAACTCAAACGTGTATATAAATTCCCTGGAGAGAATTATGACATTTAAAAATGCTTCCCTTTTTCCTAAAACTGTTGAAGTGAACGATAAAGGCCATCTGGTATTAGGTGGCTGTGATGTAACTGATTTAGTATCGGAATTTGGCACACCTCTCTACGTTTTTGATGAACACACTCTGCGTAGTATGTGCACAGAATTCGTGAGTGAATTCCAAGCCCGCTATCCTGCATCATTGATAGCATATGCAGCAAAAGCATTTATAAACCCCACCTTGGCAACAATAATTAATGAACATGGGTTAGGTATGGACATAGTTTCAGGTGGTGAATTGGCAGTAGCTCAAACAGTACAATTCCCACCATCAAATATATATTTCCATGGCAACAACAAAACAAATCACGAACTTCAGATGGCCTTAGACTACAAAACAGGCAGAATCGTTGTAGATGGATTCAATGAGCTAAATGATTTGAATCGTATGGCCAAAAGCAGAGAAGTGGTCC
The DNA here is from genome assembly GCA_964605345.1 of uncultured Dehalococcoidia bacterium. GTDB lineage: Bacteria > Chloroflexota > Dehalococcoidia > Lucifugimonadales > CAZSCD01 > CAZSCD01. Next base: position 347 of record CAZSCD010000029.1, on the reverse strand, counting down.
AAGATATTATGTTGAGGATATCTCCAAGTGTGGATCCACACACTCATGCCTACACCACTACAGGCGTATTGGACAGTAAATTTGGGTTCCCCATAGAAACTGGTGATGCCACTCAGGCAATCAAATCATCCATTAAAGCTAGCAATTTAAATCTAGTAGGATTGCATTTCCATCTGGGATCACCCATCTTCGAACTGGAACCATATTCTACGGCAATCAATGCTGTTTTAACTTTCGCATCTCACTTTAAAAATGATGGATTCGACCTTAAGGAATTTAGCCCTGGCGGGGGATTCGCAATAGGATACGATGCTTCACAACCCCCTCCAAGCATTGCCGATTATGCT
>CAZSCD010000028.1:0-4338 GCA_964605345.1 uncultured Dehalococcoidia bacterium | reverse complement strand
AGAATACTACACCACGAATATTACGGGTTAGTAGTAAGGCAAGTCCTAAAGAAATGCAGACTTGAACAGAAGTAACACCCAATACGAAAACGACGGTATTGATCAATGAGTGCCAAAAAAGAGGATCTTCAAAGAGCCGCTCAAAGTTACCTAAGCCTACAAAGTGACGAGCCTTACCAATAAGTTTAAAACTATAAAGACTTCCGAATAAAGCAACTGTTATAGGAAAAATGCGAAACAAAATGAGTCCTATCAATGCTGGACTCAGAAACAATAGAGGTGTCAGAAACTTAAGATTTTTTTTAGAAAGGTTTAGGATTTTCCTAGACCGAGCATGTATACGTAACACTGGTTTTTTTAATTCCTCAATGTTCGAAACAACTCGGCCAGGAAAAAATTTTTAATCTTTGAGAAAGGAGTCAATACGTGGAACTGCGCCATTTAATGTGGATTTTACATCAGCGCAAGTAATTATGGACTGGAAAGTTCCTCGAAGGATATTCTCCATAGCACCGTAGGCTGGTGTTCGTGCACGAGGGATGGCTGTATTTTCAAACTCATGCAGAAAAATATCATTAGGGTGAGCATTAAATTGTTGAAGCAACGCTTCAAAAACTGATTTTCGAGAAGGTATTTCGTTTGTGGCCTTTGCAAGAGCAATTGACCGTTGAGTCCCAGTCAAAAATTTTGCGAAATCGGCAGCCTCATTGGGATGATTTGTATTTGCGTTAATTGCTACATGAAACGAACCAGTAGGAGTTACTTCTTTCTCAAAATAAGGATGCGGACTAACCATCCAATCAAGTCTTTTTTTGCTTGCAAAATTCCCAACATGCCATGTTCCACCTAGCATCATAGCAGTCTTGCCGCTTGTAAATGCCTCAGGAACATATTCTTTTGGACTAACTTGGTCAAAACAATATAAGTCCTGATAGAAAGTCATGGCTTTAACCGCCTGTGACGAATTTATATAACCGTCTACAGTCGAGCCATCAGGGCTAATTACTTCGCCTCCAAGGGACTGAATAAGTGGGTAAAGTTGATATGGTGCAGTTGACTGTTCTACAATTAATCCCCATTGAGTAGTTATGTCACCATTTCTCTTGGTGAGTTTTTTAGCTATATCTCGAACTTCTGCCCAAGTGAGTCGATTATAAGGATTCTTTGATGGTAAAGGAATACCTGCTTCTTCAAAAAGAGTTTTGTTGATATAAAGACCTTGGCTGGAAGTTATTTGTGGTGCCGCATAAAACTTTCCATTCCACATTGCTTCTTCGAGTTCGCCAGGAAGAAAGTCCTTTATTTCTTCGTCAGTGTAGTTTGTGAAGGGTAAAATAGCCCCTGCAGCAGCATACTTAGGAACAAGTGGTGCATCTGCAGAGAAAACGTCCATTACCGGGGCACCACTCGCAAGCGTAGTGTCAATAGTTTCAAAGAGGCTGGGAAAAGGGACCTCCTTAAATTTAATTTTTACGTTTGGATGCATCTTTTCGTAAATAGCAATACCCTCCTTGAATACTTTAGAAGCTTCTGGTACATATTGATTTGTTAAGAACTCTATCTCAACCGTATCCTTTGCTATGCTCGTTGTTGAAAATATTCCAAATGTTGTGAAAGTAAATAAGAGAAAAACTAAACGGTTACTTTTTATACTTAAACCTAAATTTTTATACATAATTTCTCCTTAATTATGATTAATAAGGGGACTCTAAGTAAGTGCCCCAGTTAGTAGCGGTAAAAAAGCATTTCGATCAATTTCTAGAACCACATCCACATTAGTTTCGTTATTTGTGACTCCATATACATCGACAACCGAAACACCACGTGTTAACTGGCTAGCAGTCTCTACCGCTACGTGAAAAGGCCTTGTTACAAGGGCCAACTCTGGCTTTTGTGCAATTGCTACTGCCAGAGTGTCACCAATAACGAGACCTGAATCATGAGGAGTAATACTCCCAGTGATTTCAGCAATTCCTTTGTTAGCATCCAGCAATAGCTGTCCAACTTTCGAAGCTTCAGACAGAATATTAGAGAGTTCCTCCTCTGAAAGTACTGCGGACTCTACATATCTATCCCAAGGCACCATTGTAATTCTAGCTCCTGAAGACAGAACAATCGCTGCAGCCTCAGGATCTATCCAGAAATTAAAATCAGCTGCTGGGACAACATTTCCAGGAGCTGTAACTGTTCCTGAACTGATAATAATATTATCGATTAAAGATACAATGCTTGGATCAAGCCTAAGAGCAAGAGCTAAGTTTGTAACGGGGCCAATACAAACCACTGTTACCTTGTGTGGGTGTTCACGAACTGCTTGGATAATTGTTTGAGCAGCCGGACCAGGTAAATAATTCCCTGATCCTAAAGGTAGCTTTACACCAGCTACTCCAGATTGTCCATGTGCTTTTATTGCAGCTTCATTTTGAAGAGGGCGTATAAGGGGCTTTGCAGCACCTCTTATTAGAGGTATATCCTCATCTGTTAATCCTAAAAGTGAACCAACATTGGCCTCAGCCTGCTCTACTTCAACCGCTCCAGCTACCGTTGTTATAGCAGAAATACGCATACCCTCCATATTTCTCAATCCTAGTAAAATTGCGATCAGATCATCAGAGGCACCGTCTGTATCAATTATTAGATAACTCACAAAAATAATTTTTTTTAAAAGCTGTTTGTTAAATTCTGAGGGGGACGAAAAGGCATTCAGCTCCCCAAAATATTAAATTTAATAAATTATGAAATGTGAAAGTTTCTCATCTAGACAAGGAATAAGGAAGTTTCATATAATCTGCACTGAGAGATCATTCTGAATAATGCCAAATTATTTTAGTTATTAATCCTTTCTTGTAATTTTTATTTTATAATATCTAATATATGAGATATATATTATAATCTAAAATATAGTGAAATTATAGTAATATATCAAGTTGTAAATTTCTTGACCTTAAAGACTCACCAATATAGCAATCTGAAACGTATTGCTGGCATTCTTGATTGTGGCTAATTATCTACTATTCATCTTGTTTTTACTAACATCTGATATATTAAACTTGACATATTTATATATATGTTTTAAAAGTAGAAAAAATGAGAATTTTTTTTTCGTTATCTATATTTTCATATAAGGTTTATTATTTTTAAATTTTTTATTTAAAATAAAATTATGATTAATTTAAAAGAAATCTGTCTTAATAAGGAATTCGGGTTAGAGTTAATAATAAACAATAAAAAAGATTTAATTAAAAAAAGTTTTGTTGAAAGCATAATACAGAAGTTAGTAAATAGTCATGTTATTTTAATTAAAAATTTTAATTTAACAACAAAAGAGTTTATAAGATTTAGTAATTTATTTGGAAATATTTCACCTCATGATTTATTACAATACAGACATCCAGATTATCCTCAGTTGTCATATGTTACTAATATTGATAAAAATGGAAATATAGACAAATGGGGTTCTACTAAAAGAGCTGCTGATTGGCATTCTGATGGTAGCTTCAGAGAATTACCATATAGTTTTACAATATTACACTCAATTGAAGCACCTAAAACTGGTGGCAAGACTGAATTTACAAATATGATAAATGCATACAATGACTTAGATTTATAAACAAAAAAAGAAATTAATGATTTAAAAGCTCTTCACTAAAGAGGTGAAGGATGGAGAGCAGAAAAACAACCAGATTTAACAAAAAAACAAAAGGATTCGGGAGATTTTGATGGACAAGTCCATCCATTAATAATACAAAATCCAATTTCAAAATTAAAAACATATTACGCAAATCCGGTACATACTCATTCATTGATTGGAATGAGTAAAGATGAAAGTAATACTATACTTGACAAATTACATTTTCACTCGATAAATAAAAAATATATGTTGACCCATAAATGGGAAAAAGGGGATATTCTTATTTGGGATCAAAGAAATGTTATGCACAAAGCTGCAGATAAAAGATGTCCAGATAATGAAAAAAGAGTAATGATAAGATCGATGATATCAAGAAAACCACATCATCTATAAATTCAAATTAAGGAGGAAACACATAAGTATAATAAAAAATTAATTTTTCTAATGATATGATTCTTAATATTCAAATAAAAGGTATATATGAAAAAAATTATCACATTATTTTCAATATTTATTTTAATAAATTCATTAAATGTATTATATGCTGAAAAAGTAACTTTATTAATCTCAGCTACTTTATTTAAAGCGGCTGGTGGAAAAGAAGGTGTAGTAGCAGATTTAAAAAGAGAAAAGAATATAGATGTAACTGTAATAACTGCAGCATATGGAAAATTAAAAGATAAAGCTGTTTTATCTTTTGTTGCTGG
>CAZSCD010000027.1:0-10140 GCA_964605345.1 uncultured Dehalococcoidia bacterium | reverse complement strand
CGAAGGTTAACTCTTGCTATATCATTTGATAACAACCAAATCTCCCTTGAAAGAAAAAATGGTCTTGTTCTGGCATAACATCTTTGCTTCTGGATACGCCAAAGTAGTTCACTCGAAACAACTTGCTGACCAAACCAGAATGTTTCGTGAACATGGCATGGGAAACTTCAAGACACTATTAGTGGAACTATCCAAAGATCCATCCATGATTATCTGGCTGGACAACCAAGACAACCACCGTGGTGCCATCAATGAAAATTATGGACGGGAGTTGCTGGAACTTTTCTCTATGGGTGTTGGGAACTACACCGAAAAAGACGTTAAAGAATGTGCAAGAGCCTTCACTGGTTGGAGTATAGGTAATCGTGAGTATATGGAGACTCGTTCGATGAGAGACTCCGATTGGCCCTATGGCCGTATTTCTTGGCATTTCGAATATATCCCAGAAGACCACGATTATGATGAGAAAGAATTCCTTGGACAAAGTGGACGTTTCAACGGTGAAGACATAATTGATATTATCTGCCAACAACCAGCCACGGCTCGGTTCATTTCCAGATATCTGTACCATTTCTTTGTGGCTGATGAACCTCCCGTGCCACAATGGCCTTACGTAGCTCCCAGAGACCCTGAAGCAATAAAGGCATTAACAAAAGTTTACTTTGAAAGTAACTATAATATACATGCAATGCTGCATATGTTGTTCAACTCTAAATTTTTCAAGTCTGAAAAATGCTGGTACGAAAAAGTGAAGAGTCCTGCTGAATTGGTATCAGGGATAATACGGATGACAGGGGAGTTTGACAGACCGAGACTAGAGATAACCGAACGTTGGCTCCAGCTCCAATATATGGGACAGAAGTTAAATAATCCTCCCTCAGTCGAAGGATGGCCTGAGGGTACAGAATGGATTGAGACAGGCTCACTGTTAGAACGAGTGAATTTCGCATCTAGTCAGATGAGCGACATAAGCAAGCCTGGGATTTTGGCTATAGTCCAACGAATCTTAATCTCTGACAATAACTTTATATCTCCGAAACAATTAGTTGATCGATGTTTGGATGAAATGGGTGCCTTGCGAGTTACCGATGAAACTCAATCCACTCTCCTCAGTTTCGCAACACAATTAGGTGATGTAAAGTCTGACAAAAAAGACGCCCCTGAAAAGGTCTCGGAAATGCTCAAAATAACTGCTTCTACAATCGAATTCCAACGAGCTTAAATAAAAATCCTCCAATATATTAATTAACAACAAGGGGATTCTATGTCCACCAGTGCGACTTCGTTTCTCAAATATAGTTTTACTTTCGGCATATCTACAATGCGAGGTAGAGGGTTTTATTATCCAACTGACGCAGTGTTCGGTGAAAACGGTCGCATCTACGTACCCAACCGCTCTGTCCCAGTGGTAGAAGAAGGAATCAGAATATGCATATGTGATGTAGAAGGCGGATTTTACGGTATATTTGGATTCAGGGGTAAGGGTGATGGACAATTCATGTGGCCTTCAGCTGGCGCCATGGATAGCAACGGACTGTTGTATTTCAGCGACGAATATACTCATCGCATAAGCATATTTGATGCAGAAGGTGAATTTGTGAGCAAATGGGGCATACATGGTGCGAAGAACGGGAATCTTGACACTCCATCGAGTATAACATTTGACAAACATGACGACCTGTATGTGTCTGATACATACAATAACCGAATCCAAAAATTCACTAAGGACGGGCAATTCATCAAAAACTTTGGCTCAGAAGGAGATGAAGATGGGCAATTTACCCTTCCATGGGGAATTACCATAGACAGCTTTGGAGATGTGTATGTAGCAGACTGGGGAAACAATCGTATCCAGAAATTCTCAGCGGATGGAGATTTTCTAAATAGCTATGGCACTCCTGGTCAAGGCAATGGAGAATTTTACAGACCTGCAGGAGTAACAGTAGATGATGATGGGTACATATACATCGCTGATTGGGGCAATAACCGAGTTCAAGTACTAGACCCTGAAGGTGGATTTGTCATTAATCTCAGAGGAGAAGCAACATTATCGGCATGGGCAAAAGAATTCATGTTAGCTAACAAGGAAGAAAGTAACGCTCGAGATAAAGCAAACCTAGAACCCAAAATAGACTTTCTCGAAGATACTTCATACGAGGAATCTTCTCACATAGAAAAGTATTTCTGGGCTCCGATTTCTGTAAAGTTAGACGATGCAGGCAAGTTATATGTTATTGACAGCAACAGGCATAGGATTCAAGTATACGAACGTACCAGATAACCATTATTATTCAAATGCATTTTAGGCGTGTTCATTTTATATGGTAGATTTTATATCTGCAATTATGACTCGCACCCAATCCCATCTTTGTCTCCGTCAAAACGATGAGGATCTGTTGCCAACACGGTGAATCTTCTGTGTTGAATGTCCCCACAGTTTAGGTCAGGAGGAGGGGAGGGTATACACACTGTAGGATAGGCACTATCGCAATCAATAATATCTCCCTGACTAACACTCATACTATCTAAGTTCCAGAGACCTCTTCGTGACTCTCTAGCTTGCTGTTGCAATTCTAAAAACAATTCCACATATTTGACATCAGGTGGATACGTACTAACTTCAGCATAACCACCTTCTACCAATACAGCGTTAACCATAACGTCTCCAACAAAGACATACCTGAGAAGGCGATTATACTTGTCAGTCTCTGATATGTCTTTCTCCAGACGGACGATCTTGTTTGCCACTAACTGTCGATTTTTTTCTGTCGCTTCCAATCCGAAATGTTCAACACTTTGGGTCGGATGTTTAGTTTCAGGAGTGTCTATACCAATGTACCTGACTGTGTAATAAACACCACCGATATCTACTCCTATGGTATCACCATCAATAACACTTATAACTTTACCAAGGACATTCCCAGATATCGGTGTCGGCATGACTGATACTGATGTCGGCGTGGGTGAGATTGTAGTTGCCTTGGGCGTTGAGATTGGTGTAGTTATAGCAGATGTAGTTGAATGTATAGAAAGACACGCCATCCTGGTACATGCGAGTCCAAAATTTAGACATCTACATTGATTACAATAATTAGCCCCTGTATCCTTTCCAGACCATCCATTTTTAACAATCTCTCCACCGGCCAAAATACAAGTACCGTTTTCTTCTGTTTTATTTGCTGTAAGTGTAGGTATAGATATATCCGTGGCTGGCACCTTAGTATGTGTGAGATACGACGATGTCATAACATCACTTTCCCTAGCACAGTTTACTAGTATCAACATAAATACCACAGATAAGAAAAGTGATCTGACCAGCATTAGATTCACCTAATTGACTCAAAGCTACACACCTCGGCATTATAACCTATCAAATAGACAAATACGGTTTTTGAATACCTTAATGTATTTATTACGTAAGGTTGTGGAACAGTAGGTAGAACAGAAAAGTCACGAAACAGACATGAAATAATCCTTCTCAGTAAATTGAGAGGGATTATTTATTTACTATTACAGATATAGCAATTCAAAAATTTCAATACCCATCTGATCGTCTAAGTAAGAACACACCAGAAACAACTACCACTAGAACTAAAACTGTGAATATTAAAAATCCCGCAGAACCGATAAATGCTCCAGGAATCATCCCAAGTCCACCCAAAAACAAAAGCCAAGCCAATACCGTTGGCAAAGGACCTTTTTCAAGTATCATTCCCAATCCCAATAGTGTGTACCCAATCCCCCAGAACATGGGAACTCCCAAAAACACGGCTTCGCTTATAAGTTCCAATGAAACTGCGATATCTATAGAAGCATTCGCAGTATCTATAGAACCATACAGAGGAACTTCACCTGCGAAAAATTCGTTAGCGGCGAGGGATAATCCCATAGAGATAAAAGGAATTGACAATACTGCTGTGAAAATTAACGAGGATAGAGTTCCTAGGGCAATTCCAGTTCCTTTCAAAGCCTTTCCAAGGAGAGCAAGTCCTGAAATCGTACCAACCATGAATAAAATTCCAAAAATATTTATTAGATAACCAGCCATCTTTTTATCATTAAAAAGTTCCAAATCAGCTAACGCTCTGTCTTTTATAGTTATCTCTTCTCCAAGAAGGTAACTTTCTCCAACCCCTCCAATAATCAAGGGGTCAAGGATTGCAAACATTAACATCATCCCTATGGGGCAAACTATCAGTAACCATGAATTAAAACCTCGAGTATTAATGTCCATCTACCTCCATGTAATTTATGTTGTCCTAAATCTAAGTATTTTATTCATTTTGGGGTTCAGATGCCAAACTCAGTGATCTCCTGTCGGCACAATCAATACCAGTCGTTATGGTTGGTAACACTTTGAAACTCTCTAATGCGTTTTCTATGGTTGATATGTCTTCAGAACTCGCAGTACCTTGTATTATGAAGGGCATCGATCCACACAATGCGTATGGTTCATTGCTGACCAAGATATTCATGATCAATTCGATACCAGATTTATTCATCCTAAGTTGAGTTGTTGTTATACCATCTACTACGACATCAATTTTATTTATTGCTGTTGCCATACCGACGCTTTCTTGAAGGCTATCTATCTGAAACTCAACATATTGATTAATATCGATGGGCTGAGGTTCAAATTCTAACAATTCTCGAATATCCACGAATACCATGACGTTGTTTCCTGAAGATTCATCAACTGCAAAGAAAAGTGTCGCTACTCCAATTGTTGGATTTTGCAAAGAGAGTAAATCCAAATCCATTTCAACTTCCCAATTAGAAGGAACAGATATAGAAAACGAATCTGAATCATGAGTGAATACCTTCCAAATAATAGGAGTTGGTGTAGTAGTAACAGTTGGTGATACTGAGGTATATGCAGGATAAGGTGTTGCAACAGTAGCATTTTCTCTAGTGCAACTTACTACTATCAAAATAAATGCCGTGGATAAAAGAAGTAGCCTGGTCAACATAATATATCACCTAACTAACCCAAATCTGTAAACAACAGAATTATAACCTATCAATCATATAAACTACTCAACAGTGACGTTACACTTGCAACATAGTAACTGGCGATACTATCTGAAACAGAGTAATATATCGCTATGAGAATTTCAAATCCAATGGCTTTAACCCTTCTGTTAGAGCAGTGGGTAGTCTAACTCACTTTTCTTTTCCTATCCTATCCATACATAGAGATAAATAGGATTTAAGATCAATTTCACAATCATCACCGACAAATGATAAGTAGGATAGGCAATTTTATCCACACAAATAAAACTGCCCATTCAAAAGGAGATATAAGTATGATTAACCGTATGATAGCAGCAATGTTATTAAAACCAGAATTGTACGAAGAGGTAGAATCGGATAGGTCGGCAACAGGCCAGGGCGTTTTGATAGTACTAATAGCTGGCATAGCTACTGGAATTGCCAATTTAACTATAGCTAACGGAACATTGGACGCATTTTTATTTGGTATAGCATCACGTTTGATTGGGTGGGTATTACTAGCAGCAATAATTTCATTTGTAGGTACAAAACTTTTCCCAACACCAGATACACAATCTAATTGGGGTGAACTATCTCGTACAATGGCTTTCGCCCAATCTCCTGCAATCCTCATTATATTTGGTGTAATAGGCTTACTTGCGGGACTTGAAAACATATTTTGGATTGTAGCGTTTGTCACATTAGTATGGCAAATGGCAGCAACCATAATAGCAGTTAGACAGGCATTGGATTATACAAGCACAATACGAGCTGTTGGAGTTACCGTATTGTCTTATATTCCGTATGCAGTAATTATGACTCTCCTGGCACAATTGCTGTCAGAAGGAGCCTGATTTGTGATAGTGTCACAACGATTACTAATTACAAGATAAGGCTATCATGGATATATGATTAACTATTTACCTGTTTATAACATTAGTGTAAGTGAGTTTTGAATAAATGGAAAAACTCAAAAGATTCTGTAGTGAGCATAATGAGATTATTAAGAGAAAATAGAGTTAAACAAAAAATCCAACAAGGTGAAGTTGCGTCCGTAATTTCTGGGGAAAATACAGCCAATATGATCGAAGTATTAGGGAATATAGGATTTGATGGAGCATGGATTGAAACAGAACATGGGCCATTTGATTTTGCTGACATACCAGATTTAACTAGAGCATGTGATTTATGGGGTATGACATCCGTTGTTAGAGTGAACTTGAATTTTCCGGGAGTGATTTATCGAACACTTGATGTTGGAGCTCAAGGAGTTGTTGTTCCTCATGTGGACACTGTTGAAGATGCTAGGGCAGTAGTAGAGGCCGGCAGGTTCGCTCCTATAGGTAAACGTGGTAACTATACCAGCAGGCAAGGAATTGGTGTTGACGATTATTTAACAAAAGCCAATGACCAAGTGTTATTGGTTGTGTTAATAGAAGATGTCGTTGCTATAGAAAATCTGGATGAAATATTGTCAGTAGATGATATAGATGTATTTTTTGTCGCTCCTGGGGATTTAGCTCAAAGTATGGGATATCTAGGGCAAGTAGAACATCCTGAAGTTCAATCAACCCTTGACAAGACCTATGAACGAATTATACGAGCTGGTCATGTTGCAGGAGGAATGGCTTCAGACAATAATGTGGAAGCTATTATTGAAAAAGGCGTGAAATTTCTGTTGACCAGTTGGGAAAGTTGGCTAAAAGCCGGCGGCAGATCATATCTGGAAAGGATAAAATCTGCCACCAAATAAGCTTATGAATCATTGGTGATGTTACCTTCACCTAGCCATTTCAGTCTTTAACGCTTGAAGTTTTATTCTTTTTCTGCTGATGCCTCTGCTTCTTCTGCTTCTACTTCTGCCAATGGTTTTTGTTCAAACATTGCCGTACCACGGTCTGCATTATTATAATTGTTTCCCGATCCTACGTGAGCACCTGACAAAAAACACTCGTCTTGTCCAGATCTAACGTCTTCAGTAAAGTAAAAGTATTTCCAAGAGTAGGAGTCGCCTCCTTCAGCATCAGACAACGTAACTGACACAGCCCAAGTCTTGCTCGTTTTCTTGTGTTCTGCGGTCCAATCACCTGTATCACGCAAAAATCCGCACTCCGTTTCATCCGCAAGTCTGTTTTTAATATGTGAAATTACTGCTACATCAGTAAGTTTATTCTTGTCGACTTCCCTTGCGCTAGAATATTTTCCTGTTTCTTCTACAACAACTTCTTCTACAACCTCTATTTCATCAATCCACTCAACTCCCTTTACAGAGTCATCCGTCTTTCCCTCTGTATCATCTGAGATTTTAGTTGATTCGGTTGACTCTGTTCCACAAGCTAAGGATACAAGTAGTAAAGCAACACTTAAAAGCATAATCAATTTTTTCATTTTATTCTCCTTGTCATGGTTAAATATGTTCAGGATTTAACCATATAATTGTCCTTGCAAAAGACACTCAGTTTGACTTCCATCTTTGGGAGATTCAGCTGAGTCCGCATCCACAAAATAATTCCAAGTGTAGGATTTGCTTCCTTCAGAATCGGTAAATGCAACTGTCACTAACCAAAGCTTCCGATTTTTGTTGTATTCTGTAGTCCAATCGGTCTCCTCAAGTAAAAAACCACAATCTGTTTTAGCAGCAAGCTTGTCTTTGACAATCTGAATCACTTGATCTTCTGTATGTTTCTTACCTTGATCTCCTCCATAAACTTTGCTTTCAGTCTTGGGCTTTGATTCACTTGAATCTGTCCCACAAGCGAAAGAAGTTAGCATCAACGCCACACCTAAAAACATTATCAGCTTCTTCATAATTACTCCTTAAATCTATAAAAATGACATCGAATGTATAAACGTTCTTTTTTATAAGAATCAACAACGTCACAATATGTTATTCGCATATTATAGAAAAAAATCGAACCACACACCACCCCCCCCACCAGCACACTCTATCTATATATAAAACACTCTCAACCAAAGATTACGCGAATAAGCACTGCAATAACAACGCCTACTACAATCCATATCACATCCTTTCTTTTAACCAGTTTCATCACTTCTCCTAAATTATCCGCGCCCAACCGTTGAATGGTAACATCTTAAATTATTAGCTATACTAACTCAAATGAAGTAGCCCACTGGTTTAACCTTTTCAAATAAACCGGTAATTCGAATCACGATGACTATGGAACTACTAATACGACATAACTTACCCACTAGTTTATGGTGGGTACTTCCTTTAAAGGTATTGGGACCTCTGGGTTTAAGTTTAATGATCCTGTTTTGGTTTCCATTGAATGCCGTTGAAGCACATAGGCCATCTTTTCCTGACGGATTTAATAAATCTGCAAATTCTGCATTTCAACTAGACGATATAGATATTTCACAAGCCATATATCAGATTTTAAAAGAGAACGAACAAGTGTGGCTTAGTTTTGACCCAAAAAGTTCGGATTTTTCAACAACAAATATCCAACTAGGTATTCCTGTATTAAAAGAAACAGAAGCATTTAGACCTATGGTGGCAGTAGTTGCTCAAAACTTAAAGGAAGCAGATTTACCTTTTGACATACCAGAAGGATTTGGAGCAACTGTATACGAAACAAATGACGGGAATTTAATCAAAAAATTCCACGAACCTTTCACCAACACTAATTCATGGATACTAATAGAAGATGAATTCGAAATAGTTGGAAATGAAATTCATTACGTTGTTATATTTTCGAAAACAAACCAATCAGGTAAATTTTGGTTTGCTACAGGCAGACAAGAAGTGTTCGATTTTTCTTCTATTTCTAACTTAGGAGAAAATATATCTAAAGTCAAAGAATTTCATAAGCCATCAATATATCCTTCTGATGCAATTGTTCAAGATAAAGAATCCAATTTGCAGACTCTCTCAGAAAAACCAAGCTACTATAAATCCTTGAATATTTACCTGGCAGCCGTGTTAATCACATTATTACTGATATTTATTTTAGCCAGGAAAAGATTTAATCGAAATAAGAGCAATATGTAGACCAATAATATTACGTGGAATTCTATTCGACAGAGTGACACGAAATCAAAATTTATCATAACGGAATATTATATGGTTAGTCGTATGTGGTTCAGTGACTACACAAGAGAATCAATGCCAGTTAATGAAAATAACAACCAGTTATAAGTATTAAGATACCAGAAATTGGGTTATACTCTTGCAAATCAAACTTATGGAGGTTGATATGGATACTCGTAGAATTACAGGTTTAGCCCTAATATTAGGCCCAGTAGTTGCTTTGATTGGATGGTTCGTAGTTGGTTTCGTAGTACTTGATGGTATTGGCCCAGACGATCCTCAAAAATTCATTGCCGAACTGGGTGCAAACAGTACAGCTGTCACATATGCATTTCCTATTATCATATTGCTGTTTTTGATGGGAATAGCAGGACTGGGTTATATTAAAAAATCTATGTCAGGTGGTCCTGGTAGTTATATAGCAAGCTTCGCATGGTTTCTAATCATACTAGGTTCAGCTGGGCAATTAGGTGAAGCAGCCTTTACACTCGCAACTGCCGAAGCTTCAGATAATGCCGCAGTTGCCGCCGTCGCCGCTGCTGGAGGAGATGCTGTTGCTGCTGCTACCGCAGTTGCTAATTCTGCAGTTGCTGCTAGTATGTTTGCAAGCGGACAAGCTATAGGCGCCGTAACAACTGCTTTCTCAATGTTAGGTATTGCACTACTAGGTATTGGAATCTTGCAGCAAAAGAACTTTAGCCCTCTTATTGCAGGGTTAATGATTGTCGCTGGAATATTTACTTTAGTAATGTGCTTAGTTGACTATGAAAGTCAAATAATTGCTATAGGATACATAGGTGTAGTCGTTTCTTTTGTATGTTTAGGCGCAAGTCTTTTAACTCAAAAGGAATAACGATATTCCGTATTCTTTGCAACAATTAAACATCGAGATCTAAATAGTCTCAAAGTGTATGAGGTGTGGGGCACATGGTATAGATGTAGGTTCACACAAGGGATTTATTCATAAATTGACAGTGAATCACCATGAGCGTCCCACATCTCATCAAACATATCACTAATTTCTCGCAACGATAAAACTGCTGCTGTTAGCGGATCCATCATTACTGCATATTTAGCAGCCTCTTTACTACCAT